>JAICPP010000204.1 GCA_025929805.1 Gemmatimonadales bacterium
AACGGAGTTCAGGGGCACTCCACTCGACTGTGGTCGACCCGAAATGCATCTTTGAAGGAACGCTCGTCATTCAATGCAGTGCCATTCTGGCATCGTTAACACGCTCCAGGCGGCAACCTCAAGCACACCGAAGCCGTTAATCCATGCCGCACTGTGACAGGGTCGGATTTAGGCTGCGGAGCTTGCGGGCTAATACTAGTCAGGCCGACAGCAACCCGAGTTCCCACAAGGTGCCAGTGCTCACGCGAGGATCCCTCTTCATCAGCCTTGTGGCGCTCCTTGGCTGTCACGCCGCTCAGCCAGCGCCGGGACGACAACCGCTCCCGGCGATTGAGGGATTCATTCTAAAGGAGACATTTGCCTCAGCTGCACCTCGCTTGCTGTCGTGCAACCCTCCGAAGGAGAAACCCGCCCCTGCGACAGCCGTTGGGCGCTGGTGCTATGCCTCCGACTCCCTGTTGCTGCGTTTCAACAGGTACGACTCACTGGTGCAGATGCAGTTGAATACCCTCGACTACAGCCACCATGCCTTGCACAATGCGGAGTCGGTGTGGCGCAGGCGCGAAGCAACTTACCGTCGCATGATGAGTCGTGCCCCTGATTCAGTTCTGCTGAGGACAAGCGCACCGTTCACGGTGTGGCGGTGGTCCGATCCTCGGGGGTCAAAGGCCAAAGTACTCCGCGCTTGCTGGCTCGGCCGTTCCACCGAAGCTTGGTACGGTAACGTGTGGCTGCTTGACGAGATGGAGGGGCCCGACACGGCGATAACTCGGGGCATCGTGGAAGTGTTCGCTGGAACCGACACCAGGCCGGGATGCTTAATCGGTGCCCAAAAGGAGCCCTAGACACCTGCCAACGCAGATCGCGACCAACTGCAGCCTAACAAGTGCATGCAGCTGATGGCGCCTCAGATCTAAGGAATGTTTGATAGTGTGCGTTTGAGAAGTCGCCGCAACTGATGTGCGGTCCGTTAGGCGCTCACAGCGGCTTCGGGGTGCTCACAAGCCGATTTCGTAATCGTGACCGGCGCCCCGTTCGATAACAGACGCAATAGTCAAGAGACCCGACTCCTGGATTCTTAGAGTAAGGTTGTACCGAGGGACAACGATGACCTCCACCAATGTCCTGGGCGTTATCGCCGCCCTTCAACTGCTTGGGGCGCCTCATGCACCAGCCCAAAGTCCCCCCTCCGTCCTCTCCGTCGGGACGTGTCGATTCTCCAGCAGGGCCATCATCCGAGACTGCCGCGTCGGCTACCGGGCCTTCGGTCGCCTGAACCGCGAACGCACCAACGCGGTGCTCATACCGACTTGGCTGCAAGGTCGCTCGGAGGATTGGCTGCCACTCTTGGGCCCGACCGGATACGTCGATACATCCCGGTTTTACGTCCTCGTGGTCGACGCTCTCGCAGACGGTTACTCCTCATCCCCGTCCAACGTTCCGCGCGGGGAGCGCGCCGCCTTTGCTGACTTGACGTTGACCGACATGGTCGAGTCCCAATACAGGCTTGTAAAACGCCTTGGTATACCAAGGCTGCATGCCGTGGTGGGCGTTTCGATGGGCGGCATGCAAGCGTTCGAATGGGCGGCGCGGTACCCGACCTTCGTCGGGAAAGTCGTACCGGTCGTTGGCTCGCCCCAGGTTCCAGCCTTCGACCGCCTGTTGTGGACTACTCTGTTAAGCGAAATCGAGCGGGGCCGCCAGCATCGCGCCCCCGAGGACTCCATCTGGGCCCAACTAGCCCGTCTCGAAGCGCTTTTCATCCAAACGCCGATCGCTGTCAACGATTCAGGGTGGGCTCGCCTATTCCCAGCGGTGGCGGACTTGGCGCGGGTCTACGGCCGGAGCTGGTCGCTCGAGGATTACGCTGCGCAGCTCCGGGCTATTGCCCGCCATGACATTGCCGCCAGTTTCGGTGGCGACCTGTCTCGTACGGCGAGGCAGGTTCGGCCTCGGATGCTGGTGGTCTACACCTGGGACGACCGCATGGTGACCGCTGATCCCCCGGCGGCGTTCGCCCGCGAAGTGGGGGCTGACACACTCTCGATCCCGAGTGTTTGCGGGCATCTCGTCTTCTTATGCGAGCAAGAGCGTATCGGTGCCGCGGTTCGAGAGTTCCTGTCCCGTGACACCTGACAAGCGCATGCAGTGACGGCGCCTCAAGTCTACGGAACGCAGGTTTGGGCCGAAACTGAGAAGTCGCCGCAGCTGCTGCGCGGTCCGTTAGGCCTGTCAGGAGCATGGGAGTGAGCCCAGCCTGAAGATCTGGATTGATGCCGACGCGGCACCCACAGAGGTGAAGGAGCTGGTGTTTCGCGCGGCCAAGCGGCTGGCAATCGAGACCATCCTCGTAGCCAACCGGCGGCTCCAGACTCCGCCAGGGAACCCATTGGTCAAGGCTGTTTGGGTGGACGGCGGTGCGGATGTTGCCGACCAGTACATCGCGACCCACGCTCGTTCCGGGGACCTGGTCGTCACTCAAGACATTCCCTTAGCCGCACTTCTGGTGCCCAAGCACGTCGCGGTGCTGGATCCGCGCGGCGATGAGCATACGCCCGATACTATCGGTGAGCGTCTTTCGGTCCGTGACTTCATGGATCAGGCACGAATGGCCGGAGCCGTTACAGGTGGGCCGCGCCCCTACGACGCTCGGGCGAAGCAGGCGTTCGCCGCGGCTCTCGATCGGGTGCTCACACGACTGCGCCGCCCGAGATAGCGGTGTATCGGCGGCCAGTTAACAAGACACCGGCCCGGTAACTGGCGTCCTCGGCGGCCGGGTATTAGCGTTTCCTTGGGAGACGGAAGCAGGCACCTAGGCGTAGCCAGGTCGCTCCTGCGGGTTGCCCTCCCTTCCTGGTCAACTGGGTTCGACTCCCACACCGTTCTGTCCTGAGAGGCTGGCCTCGCGGCAGCAGAGTACTTGCCCTGTGGGTTCATGCCCCCGCAAGTACCCTGTGGTCTCTCAGGGCGGGACACCCCTTCCACCCTCATTGGCGTTATGGAACTCCTCTGGGTCGGACTCCTGGTCCTCGTCCTCGCGCTCGCCTATTCACGTCTGGTGGCAACGGTGACCATCTATGAGTACGAGCGCGGGCTGCGGTTCAACCGCGGCCGGTTCGACCGAGTACTTGGCCCGGGACTGTACCGGCACATGCCACGATACACCCGGATCCAGAAGGTGGACGTGCGTCCCACCCAAGTGGCGGTACCCGGCCAGGAGATCCTGAGCGCTGACGGGGTGGCAGTCAAGGCTAGTGTGTCCGCCACCTACCGGATCACGGCCCCCGAGCGCGCCCTGCTCGAGACCGGCGATTATCAGGCGGCGATTTACGCAGAGCTCCAGCTCGCCTTGCGCAGCGCCATCGGCGCGCTCGCGGTTGAGGAGTTACTCGCCAAGCGAGCTGACATCTCCTCTGGTCTCAAGACGGAGGCCGCAGAGCCCCTGCGGCTCCTCGGAATCGAGCTCCAGGAAGCTGCGCTGCGGGATATCACGTTCCCCGGTGAACTGAAGAAGATCTTTACTCAAGTAGTGAAAGCTCGTCAGGAAGGACTTGCTGCCCTGGAGAAGGCTCGCGGCGAGACGGCGGCGCTGCGCAATCTCGCCAACGCGGCTCAGATGATTCAACGCAGCCCGGCGCTGATGCAGCTGCGCCTGTTGCAGGTGCTCGGGCAGCAGGCGGGCAACACAGTTGTCCTGGGGCTTCCCAATACGACCGCAATCCCGCTGCGCGATGCTGGCCGCGAGCCGCTCCCGCCGCTGGAGGCCGGTGGGAATGCATCCGAGTAGGCCGCTGTTCAACCCGCGCATGCAGCGCCGCCTCATCGCGCTGGTACAGCTTGCAATCTTTCTGCCTGCCTGCACCTCCTGGCAGGTGGACTCTGCTGCTCCTGCCGAGCTGTTCGGGAAGCGGCCCTCGATCGTTCGACTCACCATGTCGGACAGCTCTCGACTGGTACTCAATGATCCCGTGATCCGGGGTGGCACCCTGTACGGCCATCGTCAGCTGCCGGACCAGAGTCGCACGCAGCAACCTGAGGGCATCCCGCTTGCCGAAGTGCAGGAGATCGCAACCCTGCGGTCGGATCCCACCAAGACTACCCTCCTCGTGACCGGGATCGCCGTCGCGACTTTTAGCACTCTGTGCTTCCTGGGCGACGCTTTCGGCTGTGGGCCCGATTACAGCACTGTTCCCGACTTCGGCACGGAATAGCAGATGGAGACGGTCGTCTCGCTCAAATGGTCGAGCGGGTGAGTTTCCCAGCTCAGCTACTCCGAATTATTCCATGCGCCGCTATTGCCGCGCTCGCGCTGGCCACCGGGTGTAGTGATGAGAGTGGCCCATCCGACCAGCCACCTCCACTTTCCCTCTCCCAGATCAGCGCAGGGAATTACAGCTCCTGTGGTTTGAGCCCCGCCGGCGCCGCCTACTGTTGGGGTGCCGGGCGGGAGGGAGAGCTCGGCGCTGATCCTCCGGAAAACTGCGGTGGTGATCCCGGAGAGTTCCCCTGCGCCACCTCACCCCTCGAGCTGGGTGAGACCCTGACTCACATAGCCGTGGGTGGGCTGCACGCCTGTGGGCTTCGTAGCTCGGGCTCCGTGGTCTGCTGGGGTGACGGTACCTACGGGCAACTCGGCGTACCACCACCGGTCCCCAACTGCAGCCCGATGTCCACCGGCTGCGCTCGGCTGCCTCAGCCGGTTGCACTCGGGGTCCCGATTGCAACGCTCAGTGTGGGCGGAAGTCACACCTGCGTGCTCGATACCGCTGGTAATGCAACGTGCTGGGGCTATAACCAGGCCGGACGGCTGGGGACCGGAGACGTGACCACGCGCTTCGAGCCCACTCCCGTCGTGACCGATCTTCGGTTCATTTCGATTGCGGCGGGCGGCACTCACACCTGTGCCGTCGCCCAGGATGGCCAGGCCTACTGTTGGGGCTATAACCATCTGGGCCAGCTCGGCGATGGAACTGTGACCCCGCGATCCCTGCCCACCCTGGTCGCCACGGATCTGCGTTTCCGAGACGTGGTGACCGGAATTGCTCACAGCTGCGCCCGCACCGAGCAAGGGGCAGCCTACTGCTGGGGTGCTGCCGGTGAGGGCGAGCTGGGCACGAACGATCCCCTGGACAGCTGTGAGGACTACGCCTGCAGCCTGGTTCCTGTTCCCGTCGCCGGAGGCCACGCATTCACGGCGCTGAGCGCCGGCGGGTTCACCTGTGGGGTGGGGCTCGCCGGGAGCTTCTGCTGGGGACCAATGCCGACCGATACCAGCACCGCACCGGTCGCTATGCGCTCCGAAGGGCCCACCGGACCAGCGTTCATCCGGATCGACGTCGGGTCCGACCATGCCTGTGGCG
>JAICPP010000296.1 GCA_025929805.1 Gemmatimonadales bacterium
CATGACCCTGGACCCCGCGTTGGCGGTCGGCATGGAGGTTGCGATTTGGCTGGGTGTGGTAGATTGGGTTTACCGGCCTGGGGTGGTGGTCCTACAGCATCTCGAGGAGGATAGTGAGATGTCGGTACGAGCGGCTGCCTACGTCGCCCGACTCCTTCAGGGCAGCCCGATTCCCCATCCACCTGATCTGGATATGGGGGTCGCCGCCGAGGCCGTGCGCGGCGGCGCCGACATCGGCACGCTCCGGAATATTGCTCGCAGTGCGCCCTCCGACGATCGCCGGCTCGCCGCTGCACTGGCGCTGGCCTTGATACGGGATGAAGTCGCTCACGAGGTAGCTCGTTCGGACCCCGCACCCGCCGTGCGTCATCGGGTCGGGGGCGCCCTCGAACTCTCCCTGCCAGTCGTCCCGGGAGATTCGCCGTGAGCGACACGATCGTACGGCTCGTCATCGGGCTGGTACTGGTGATTCAGCCGTTTTTTCTCGTCTACTTCGTGCTCTACAACAGCTACACCCTGTGGCTGATCGTCCTGTCCGCTCGCCAGGTCCGGCGGCGAGTTGCCGGCCACTTCATCGAGGATCTCGATCTCATCGATGAGGGCGACTTGACCAAGCCGCTCACGATGATCGTGCCGGCATACAACGAAGAAGTGACCATCGTGGACAGCGTCATCGGGCTCATCAATTGCGATTACCCCCGATTCGAGATCGTCGTGGTGAACGATGGGTCGACCGATTCGACCCTGGAGCGGCTCAAGCATGCCTTTCAACTTCGACGCACCGACGCCTCGTATCGCCCCGCCCTCGGCACCGCGCCGGTGCATGCGAAATACCGGGCCACAACCCAGCTCCCCCGTGGTGTCATGCAGCTGGTGGTGATCGACAAGGAGAACGGCGGGAAAGCCGATGCACTCAACGCCGGAATCAATGCCTCCACCACCCCGTACTTCGTGTCATTGGACGCGGACTCCATCTTGGATCAGCGAGCGCTCAAGGAGCTCATGCGCGTAATCCAGGAGGACTCCAGAGTCGTTGCGGTGGGTGGGCAGGTCGCCATTGCCAACGGCTGCACGGTACGCAACAGTCACGTGGTGAGCGTGGGGTTGCCGGCGCGGTCCCTTCCCCGGTTCCAGATGGTGGAGTACTTCCGTTCTTTTACCGCCGCTCGAACCGGCCTGGATCGGGTGGGCGCAATCCTCATCCTGAGCGGTGTGTTTGCGGTATTCGAGAAGGAGACCGTCATCCGGGCCGGGGGGTACCTCACCCCGTTTTTGCGGCACCGGCTGACCGAAGAGTACGTCGGGATCGGGATGGGCACCGTGTGTGAGGACATGGAGATCATTGTGCGACTCCATCGATTCATCCTGGACAAGCAGCACGACCGGCGGATCGCATTTCTTCCCCACCCCGTGGCCTGGACCGAGGTTCCGGAAACGTTCGAGTCACTCCGCAAGCAGCGGGGCCGCTGGTATCGTGGCCTGCGGGAATCGCTGCGTTATCACCGGGCCATGCTGGGGCGATCCAAATTTGGCAGGATCGGTTGGTTCGCCCTACCCGCTTTTTGGCTGTTCGAGTACTACGGGCCTCTGATCGAGGTCGCTGGATATATGTTCATTCTCTTCCTCTTCCTCATGGAGCGGCTGCTGGATCAGACGTTCATCACCTACGAGTACCTGCTGGCTTTTCTGATTGCCTCGTTGGGCTACGGAGTCCTGGTCAATGTCCTCGCGGTTCTGGTTGGCGCCTGGCGGTTTCGCTATGGACTGGCCGACCGACTGCAGCGCCCGCTTCTTCCCTTCAGCCAGCGGCGCGACGTCTTCATCCTCCTGTCGTATGCCGTCCTGGAGAACTTCGGTTACCGCCAGCTCACTCTCTACTGGAGGCTTCGCGGGCTCTGGGACGCGTGGCGAGGTAAGACCGGGTGGGAGAAGTTCGGTCGGGTGGGTTTCAGACCGGGCGAGGCGCCGGTACATGGCTGAGGCAACCGCACCGCAAATCCTGTTGGTCGACGACGATCCTGATATCGCCCGTCTGGTGCAACAGGTTCTGAAAGCAAACGGGCTGGGGCCTGCCGCGCAGGTGAGCACCGGCCTGGATGCACTCGCCGCGCTGCATGGGATCGACATCGTCCTGCTCGATCACCAGCTTCCGGACACCAGCGGCCTCGACATGCTCGGTGCCATCCGAGCCAAACCGTCCCCGCCTGCTGTCATTCTGATTACCGCGCACGGTAATGAGTCGCTCGCCGCCGCCGCACTTCGGTTGGGGGCCGACGATTACCTGGCCAAGGATGCCGCGCTGGCCGATCTCCTGCCCCAGATCGTGGAGCGGGTCCGCCGCAACCGGGAGCTTCGCAAGGCGCTGGTGGCCGCTGAGCAGGATCTGGTGCGGGCCGAACGGCTGTCTGCCATCGGCGAGATGACCGTCACGCTGCACCACGAGATCAATAATCCGCTCATGGCAGCGTTTGCCGATGTGGAGCTCCTCTTGGCGGATCCTCATGCCGACACCGAGCACCGCCGGCACGGGCTGGAGAACATCCGGGAGGCGCTTCATCGAATTCGAGATATCGTGCAGCGGATCGGCGGACTGCGGGAAGCCCGCAGCAAGGATTACCTGCGGGGCGTTCGGATGCTCGATCTGGAACGGGAGGCGCAGGGCCCGCCTGCCCTGGATCGTGGCACGGCATTGCTCCTTCTAGGCGATGAGGACCTCGCGCGGATCGTGGCGCTGCTCTTACGGGACGCGG
>JAICPP010000002.1 GCA_025929805.1 Gemmatimonadales bacterium
AAGTATCCTCACACGCACCGCCGTCGTCGGGGTGGCGCTAGCCAGCTGCTGGGGTGCCTCCTCCCTCCCGGCACAAGCAGGGACGGAGCTCAAGGATTCGCGGGCCTGGTCTCTTCAGGGTCTCAGAACCGGTTACTGCGTCCGCTTTCTGATCGATCCGAAGATGGGGTCGGGGATGCTCGAGGACGGCTTTCGGCTCGTACGCGCCGACCGGGATAGCAGCCTTCATCCAGCGCTGCGTCAGACCATCCAACATCAGCCGGAATTTGCCGGATGGTCCCCCTCGAGCCTCTGCTTCTACTTCACCGAGGCAGTTCGAGTGGGTGAACGGCGCGTGGCCGAGAAGAATCGGCGTAAGTCGCTGATGATCGGAATATGGACCCTGGCAGCGCGGGGACAGAACGCCGGTGCCCGACACGATCTTGCTGTTGACCTGTATGGAAACCAGGGAAGTCTGATCCGTGCTGCTCAGCAGTCGGGTGTCAGGTTGCGCGAGGCGCAAACGTCAGTGGCGGATCGAGCGGACACCACGACCGACATCTACACTGTAAAGCTGCAGAAGGCTCTCCTGACATGGCGAGGTCGCCCGGCAGGAGACAGTACCATGGTCGATCAGCCGATTCAGGAATCTTGGTCAGTTTCTGGTCTTCGCGGCCAAATGTGGAACGCAAGGCTCATCCGAACACCATCCTGGAGCCGCCCGCTGGTTGGCTCTCTAACCGTGGAAGGGAAGGGGGACTTGGCGAAGGCGCTCAAGGCCTCGCCCATTCGCTTCGTGGGTCCGTTGTATATCGGTGGCGGGGGAGAGCTGCACTTCTCTCGCTGACCGCTTGCGGAGTTCGGTTCGTCAACGCTCCTTTTCCCATCTGAACATCTTCCAACAACTGCTCCCCGCCCCCGTGGAGCTTTCCAGTCGTTTCCCGCCAGACCTGTCCACCTTTGCAACCCACAGGCAGGTCATAGACCTCCCCTTCACCCGAAATAGCCCAGGACCCAACGACCCCATGTCGAAGATGTTCATAATTAGAGAGTCTGCATAATTAATTGGCCCGAGGCGACACTGTCATGATCCCCAGGTTTAACATCAACTCAATCAGGTAAATAATTGAGAATCAGTAAGTTCCAAGGGTAGCCGCGCTGGCTGGTGGAGGCAGACCTTAAGGTTTTTCTGAGGTTTTACACGCAAATAAGATATTAACTTCGCGGGCTTTTCCACATGTGGAAACTGCCTCTACAGGCCTGTCTCATCGGTCCCGAAGGGGCAGGTATCTTCCCCCCATGATTCAGCCAATTCCCCGAACCAGTGGACTCCTTCGGGCCAGGAGGGTCGTTACCATGACGGCCACTGACGCGGAGAGTGTTCTGTGGATCGACGGCACCATTCGGACGGTGGGACCGGCGGTGAAGGTCGAGAGGTCCGCACCCCCGGGCGTGCCTCGGTATGATCTACCTGACACGATGGTGACCCCAGGGTTTGTCGATGGCCACACCCATCTTGGCCTATGGGCCATGAACCGCCGTAGGGTAGAGCTGAGGGGAGTGCGTACGCGGGAGGAGGTGATAAGGCGGGTGGCTGCTGCGAGGGTGGTGCAGGGGTGGGTCATTGGCCAGGGCTGGGATGCGAACGGGTGGAACGATGCACCGGATCGCCATAGTCTCGATCGAATTCACTCTTCTCCCGTCTACCTCGACTCCCTGGATGTGCATGCCGCATGGGTCAACAGCGCGGCACTCGCGGAGGCGGGCATCACCCGGGAGACCGCGGACCCGCCGGGCGGTCGAATTGTGCGCGATGGAAACGGCGAGCCTACCGGTCTCCTTCTGGAGCGAGCCGTGGAGTTGGTGCTCCCCTACCTTCCCCAGCCGTCGGCCTTCACGCTGGATGAGGTGCTTCGCGAAGCCCAGTCTGAGGCGCACCGCGTGGGAATTACCGGTGTCCATGATGTGGAGTCGATGTCAATCCTCGAGGCGTTTCGGCGGCTCGAATCGTCGGACGAGCTACGGCTCCGGGTGCTGTTTCAGCCACCAGTGTCGGCCCTGACACACTTGATCCGTCAGGGCCTCCGCAGCGGACAGGGTAGCGAGTGGCTGAGCCTGGGGGGAGTAAAGATGTTTCTCGATGGAAGTCTAGGCAGCCGCACTGCCTGGATGCTCGAACCGTATGCGGGCACCCGTGATCGCGGGATGCCCATTACGCCGCTCGGGGTAGCGCAGGACGCCATGAACACAGCGGCAGCCGCCGGCTGGGCTACCACGGTCCATGCGATAGGGGACGCCGCAGTACGTCAGGCGCTCGACTTGGTGAGCCGGCTTCCCCGTGTGGCATTACCCCATCGCATCGAACACTTCCAGTGCGTCCATCCTGACGATCTTCGGCGGGGAGCTCAGGCCGGCCTGGTCCTCTCGATGCAGCCGCCGCATCTCCTCACCGACATCCCGCTGGTTGAGCGTCATTGGGGAGAGCGAGGCTGGGGTGCCTATGCATTCAGGTCTCTCCTTCAATCCGGTGCCAGTCTGGTTTTCGGCAGCGACGTGCCCGTGGCTTCCATAGATCCTCGAGAGGGGGTGTATTCGGCACTGGAACGGACGACTGGAGATGGCGCGCCACCCAACGGGTGGCATCCGGGCGAAAAGCTCAATTTCAGGGAAACGGTCCATGCTTATACAGTGGCGCCCGCCCATGCGGCTGGTGCCTGCGCCCGACGTGGGAAAGTGGCCCCCGGCTATGCTGCCGACCTGGTTGCCTGGTCGGTCGATCCCGCAATCGAGCATGGTGACGGACGCGCGTTTCGCGAGGGCCGTGCGCTGTTGACTGTTGTCGGAGGAGAAGTCGTGATGCGGGCATGACCCATCTCAATTAGACTCCTGCATGCCTCGCGTTTCTATCCGGCGTACCAAAATTGTTGCGACGCTCGGCCCCGCGTGGGATAATCCTCCCCAGATGACTGCCCTGCTCGATGCTGGTGTCAACGTGGTGCGCATCAATGCGTCCCACGGTACTCCCGAAGTTCGGGCTCGTTGGATTCATCAGCTTCGAACTGTGTTCGAGGGAAGACGAGAGGCAGCGGCGGTGTTGCTGGATCTCCAGGGTCCTCGCATTCGCATCGGGAATCTGCCGGAGCCCATCAGGCTCGAGCCGGGACAGCACGTGGTCTTTGCGCCCGAGCTGTCCGCTCAACCGGGCGAGATACCGACCACCTATGACGATCTGGCCAAGGACGTTCGGCTGGGCGCCCGCATCCTGCTGGATGACGGGCTGATAGCGCTGGAGGTGAGAGGGATCCTGGAGGAGAGGGTTCAAGCGGTGGTCCACTACGGTGGTGAGCTCAAGGCTCATAAGGGGATGAATCTGCCGGGCATCGAGGTGAGTGCACCCGCGCTCACTGACAAGGACAAGGATGATGTCAAACAGACCGGATCGCTCGGCGTGGACTACATCGCCCTTTCCTTCGTTCGGCGGCCGGAAGATCTCGAGCAGCTCAGGGCGCTGGTGCCCCGAGGTGTGAAGCTGGTAGCCAAGATCGAGAAAGACACTGCCATCAAGAATCTCTGCGGCATCCTGGACGCCTCGGACGCCATCATGGTCGCCCGGGGCGATCTCGGCGTGGAGCTACCCTTCGAGGAAGTGCCGCTCATTCAGAAGCAGATCATCCGGGAGGCCAGTCTGCACGGAAAGCCGGTTATTACCGCCACCCAGATGCTCGAATCGATGGTGCACGCGCCGCGGCCGACCCGGGCCGAAACGTCAGACGTCGCGAACGCAATCCTCGATGGAACCGACGCGGTGATGTTGTCGGCCGAGACCGCCGTGGGTGAGTACCCACTGGAAGCGGTGCAGGCGATGGACCGGATCGCCCGGGAGATGGAAAGCCAGCGCCAGACCCGGGGCGTGACCATCGACGCGGCGCTCGGTCGTCGTTCCGCTGAACAAGGAGCGCTCCGGCACCATCAGTCGCCACCGGGAGGGCCCATCAGAACGGAGGACGCCATCGCGGTGGCGGTCTGTGCCGCGGCCGAGATGCTCTCCGCACCGTTGATCGTGTGCTTTACCAGCAGCGGTTTCACCGCTCGTAAGGTGGCCACCTGCCGCCCGACGGTGCCGGTCTTTGCTTGTACTCCGGAGCCGGAAACCTTCCGCCAACTGTCGCTGGTGTGGGGCGTCACCCCCGCGCTGACAGAGCACTCCACCAACTACGACACGATGCTCGCCGGGGCTCGCCAACAGATTTTGGAACGCAAGCTGGCGCAGCCGGGAGAGCGTCTGGTGGTAACGGCGGGCGTACCGTTCGACATGGCCGGCACTACCAACCTCCTGAAGGTCGAAGCAGTTTAGGAAATGCGCCTCACGTTTCTGGGCACGGGCACCTCGTTCGGCGTGCCCCAGATCGGGTGTGACTGCGCAGTGTGTCGCTCGAACGATCCCCGGGACAAGCGCACCCGCTCCGGGGCGGTGCTGGAAGTCGGGGGCGCGACCATTCTCATCGATACTCCGCCCGAGCTTCGCTTGCAGCTCATCTCAGCCGGATTTTCCCGTATCGATGCCGTGGTATACACCCACGAGCATGCGGATCACATCAATGGCATTGACGATCTCCGGGTGTTTTCGATGCGCGAGCGGAAGCCGCTGCCGCTGTACGGGCCAGCCGAGACCCTCGACCGGCTCCGTGCTTCCTTTAATTACATCTTCGATGAGTCGGTTCACCCCTACGAGGGAACCTCCAAGCCTCGTCTCACCCTCCACCGGACCGAGCCCGATCGGGTGATCCGGATCGCGGGCATCGAGGTCCTTCCTCTGGCCTTTCAGCACGGCCATCTCCGTGTATTCGGTTATCGCTTTGGCAGTCTGGCCTATCTCACCGACATCAAGGAAATCCCTCGGGAAGAGCGGGACCGGTTGCAAGGACTGGACGTTCTGGTCCTGAATGCTCTCTGGTGGCGTCCCCATCCCACCCATCTGAGCATTTCCGAAGCCATTCGGACCGCACAGGACCTGGGTGCCCGTCGCACGTATCTAACCCACCTGACCCATGAAACCGGTCATGCCGAGCTGGAGACCCAGCTTCCGGCTGGCGTGTTCCCGGCTTATGACGGACTGACGGTGGAGGTAGCGTGATCAAACTCCTTTACGGAAGAATGTTTCGGGACGGTTTGGATCAGGAGCACGGGCTGGCGCGAGATCGAGTTCAGGAGTTGGCCCGCCGCTTTGCCGACGTGCAGGACGAAGTCCGCAGGCGTCGAGCCGCCGGTGAGTACGGGTTCTACAAGCTGGTGGATCAAGGACCGACGGTGAACGCGATTCGCACCTTTGCCGATGGACTGGGGCAAGCCCACGATCATATTCTCGTTCTTGGTATCGGAGGGTCGGCACTGGGGACCAAGGCACTGTTGAATGCGCTCCGCCCTCCGGCATGGAATGAACTGGACGATGAGCGGCGAGACTTCTTTCCCCGCCTGACAGTGCTGGAAAACGTCGACCCGACCTCGGTGAAGGCCGCGCTCGATCGAATCGACCCCCGCCGCGTGCTGGTCAATGTCATCAGTAAATCGGGCGGAACAGCCGAGACGATGGCTCAGTACCTGGTAGTGCGTGGCTGGCTGGAGCAGGCACTCGGGGCGGCTGCATATCGTCACCTCGTCTTTACCACCGACCCCACCCGGGGGGCGCTGCGAGAACTGGCACAGCGGGACCGGATAGCAACCCTGGATGTTCCGCCGGAGGTCGGAGGCAGGTTCAGCGTACTGTCTCCTGTCGGGCTGCTCCCCGCTGCCCTGGTGGGCATAGATATCGAGGGCCTGCTGGACGGAGCCAGACGCGCCCTGGAGCGGGCGGAGATCGACGACCTGCTGCAGAATCCACCTGCTCTGTACGCGGCACTCCACTGGGAGGCCGACACCAGCCAGCGGGCCCGGATCCATGTGCTGATGCCTTACACCGACCGCCTGCGGGAGCTGGCGGAATGGTATCGGCAGCTCTGGGCAGAGAGCCTGGGGAAACGGGTCAACCGCGCGGGACACCAGGTCCATTCCGGGCCAACCCCAGTGGCCGCCGTGGGAGCCACCGATCAGCACAGTCAGGTCCAGCTATTCATGGAGGGGCCGTTCGATAAAGTGATCACCTTCTTGACGGTTGAGAGTCTCGGAGTCGACGTGGAGATCCCTCGGCCCTCGTCGGGCTCGGAGCTGCCTGCTGAACTGGCATACTTGCCGGGGCACACCTTGGGCGAGCTGCTCCAGGCGGAGTGCGAGGCCACCTCGACAGCGCTGGCCCAAATGGGAAGAATGAACTGCACTCTTCGCTTGCCGGATCTCACCGCTGCCACAATTGGCGAGGCCATCATGTTCTTTCAACTGGCCACCGGCTACGCAGGAGTCTGGTACGGCATCGATCCGTTCGATCAACCCGGCGTCGAACTGGGGAAGCGGCTTACCTACGCGGCAATGGGTCGAGCCGGATACGAGCCCATGGACAGCCACCCCAGCTCGGCCACGGACGAAGCCTGATGTCAGGGACGGTCACAACTCGTTGCGGCCCTTCATTTCCCGGCCTACCTTTGGAAGCCTTATGAACACTGCTTTGAAGAGGATAGACGGGCATGGCTGATGTTATGCAGCGGGTGCTCGAAGCATATCAGGGAGCCGTGACACTGGTACCGGGCGGGGTCAAGATTCGCGACCAAGCCCAGCTCCGATCCCCGGCCACGGATCGGATAGCCTGGCAAGCGGTCTTCGGCAGCGGAGAGGAACGCGAGGCGGCCCGCTGGCTGCTCTGGGAGCTGGGCCAGGTCGTTGGTGCCCGACCCGCCTCCATCAATGACTTGTACCTGGCGCGTGGTCGGGGTGAATGCGGGGGTTTCACCGTGCCCGCCATCAACGTGCGGATGCTGGCGTACGACACCGCCCGGGCCGTGTTTCGCGCGGCGCGAGCGGGTAAGGCCGGAGCCATCATTCTCGAGATCGCCCGCTCCGAGATCGCCTACACGGAGCAGCGGCCTGCGGAATACGTGTCCGTGATGATCGCAGCCGCTCTCCGGGAGGGCTACGCGTTGCCCCTCTTCATCCAGGGCGACCACTGCCAGGTGAACCACAAGAAGTATCAAGCTGACCCTGAGGGGGAGGTCGGCGAGGTGAAGAAGCTGATCGCCGAAGAGGTGGGTGCCGGGTTCTACAACATCGACGTGGATACCTCGACGCTGGTCGATCTGTCCAAGACATCCCTGGCGGAGCAGCAGCGCCTGAACTACGAGCGCGCCGCCGAGATCACCGGGTTCATTCGGCAGCATGAGCCGCAGGGCGTCACCGTTTCAGTTGGCGCGGAAATTGGCGAAGTCGGAATGAAGAACAGCACGGTGGAGGAGCTCCATGCCTTCATGCAGGGATACAACCGCACGCTGGCCGCACTGGGAAATCAGGTAGGCATCAGCAAGATCTCGGTCCAAACCGGGACCTCTCACGGCGGCGTGGTGCTGCCCGATGGCACGATCGCCGACGTAAAGCTGGATCTCCAGGCGTTGGCGGCTTTGTCCAGGGTGGCCCGGGAGGAATATGGGCTTGCCGGCGCGGTGCAACACGGCGCCAGCACGCTTCCATCCAACGCCTTCGGTAATTTTCCGCGGATCGAGACGGCCGAGATTCATCTGGCGACGAACTTCCAGAATATCGTCTTCGATCATCCTCTACTGCCGGGGGACTTGCGGGAACGGATGCGGAGCTGGCTGGACGAAAATGCTGCAAGCGAGCGGAAGAGCGGCGACACCAACGAGCAGTTCTACTACAAGGCTCGCAAGAAGGCCATCGGCCCATTCAAGCGGGATCTCTGGTCGCTCCCGGAAGACATCCGCGGAGCCATCGCGGCCGATCTGGAGAAGACTTTCTCGTTCCTCTTCGAGCAACTGAACGTCAACGGGACCCAGGATCAGGTGAACCGGTTCATTCATGCTCCCATCCAGCACCACGCCGCGCTCAAGCCGGTGCTAGTCGCGGCCGCTGACGACCCCGACGCCGGGGAATAGGAGGATTGATGCGACGGAAACAGCGGAGAGAAGTGATATACGTCGAGCGGGGGGACACATCGGCTAAGTGGCTTTTTTGGGGTGCGCTGATCGGGGCAGGCGTGGCGCTGCTCTACGCTCCCAGCAGCGGCGAAGAGACCCGCCGCAATCTCCAGCGGAGGCTATGGAAGTTCAGGGCGATGACCGAAGAGAAGCTGGACGAGATCACCCAGCAGTTCGGCGGAGCGAAGGACTCTCTGCAGGATATGCTGGAGGACGAGGAAGATGAGATCGAGGCTGACGAGTCCCCCGGCGTCTATGGCCGGAGCACCAAGCCGTCGCCCCGGGAGGAGCTGGAGCGCCGGTTGGCGGAAGCTCGCGCCCGCCGCCGGTCACCCGCTGATCTCGAGGAGCCGCTCGCCTGAGCGGCTCCGGGCCCGGCGGGTGGCACCGCTCGCCCGCCGGCTTCCTTCGCCGTACCCTCCAAGCCGCTGATGAAGACAACATTCCGTTTCTCGCCAGCGCCCTGACATTCGACGCGCTGCTGGCAGCGGTTCCCTTCATTCTGTTGTTGCTGATCGGCCTGACGCACCTGGTCCAGAGCGTTACGCACGGTCCCGAAGTTGACAGCGTCTCGCTGCTGAACCGTTTTCTCCCGCCTCAGACAGCGCTGCCGGACCGCGATCCGTTCGAGGTTATCGAGCGATTGCTGGCCGGGATCACGAAGAATCGCGGTCAACTGTCGCTGTACGCGGTCCCGACTTTCCTCTGGTTCAGTACCCGTCTCTTTGCCGGTATTCGGACGGCCCTGAATGACATCTACGACGTCTCGCTCCGGCCAGCCCCGCCGCGGGGTTTTATCACCTTGTTTCTTCTGGCCAAGCTACGGGACGCCGCCATGGTGGTGGGAACCGTGATCCTGTTTCTGGCCAACACTCTGCTGACCACGGGACTCACCATTCTGCAGGCTCGCGGCGCGGAAACCCTGCCGCAACTCGGCTTCTTCGTGTCGACCCTGGGCCGGTACCTCACCGAGTTCCTGGCGTTCAGCTTCTCAGTGTCGCTGTTCTACATCACCTATAGTTATGCCTCGGTCCGCCGGCTGCCCTGGAAAACCGCGCTCCTTGCCGCAACTTTCACGGCCGTACTCTTCGAGTTTGCCAAGAGGCTTTACGCACTCTATCTGGCGAACTTTACCTCCTTCGAAGCCCTGGGCGGAGATGCCAACCTCGGAGCCATTGTCCTATTTATTCTCTGGGTGTATTACACGGCCCTGGTATTTCTCTTAGGCGCCGTGGTGGCAGAGACCTGGGAGCTCAAAAAGATGCTGGATCGACAGCGAGCTATCCTCGGATGATCACATGGCACAAGCTCAAAGGAGGTTTCGTGTTCGAGTTCTCCCGTCTTACCGTCGTGCTGGCGTTGGGAATCGCGATGCTAGGCGCATGCCGCTCAGAAGGGGCGGCATCGGCTGTCTCGAATGCCGCGCCTGCCGAGCTCAGCGCGGCAGATCGGGCAGCCATCGAGGCGGCCGACTCGGCGTTCGTTGCGGCGGCCAACGCCGGTGATCTCGACGCGCTGACCAAGGTGTATGCCAGCAACGCGTCGCTTCTACCGCCCAACCTGCCACCGCAAAAAGGCCTCGGGGCTATCCGCGGGTACTGGGGCGGGTTCCTGAAGGCGTACTCGGTCAAGTTCGAGATCGGCTCGGATACGGTCGAGGGACGGGGGGATCTGGCGTATAACGTGGGACACTACCGGTTTACCGCCGTGCCTAAGTCCAGGGATGGCACCGGGGTCGCAGACGAAGGGAAGTTTGTCGAGATCCTGAAGAAGCAACCGGACGGCAGTTGGAAATATCTGGTTGACATGTACAGCTCCAACCTCGCCCCCCAGAATTGATCAAAGGACGATTCCCCCGCTGATTCGAGCCGGTTATATTTGTTTTGCCCCAGGTCCGAAGGGCGCCGGCGCGTGAACCGCGTCAGGACCTCGCCGGTAGCAGCGCTAAGCGATGTCCGGTGTCGCTTCGGGGTGCCTGGGGCACTTTTCTTATGACCATCGCTCTCGCCCGCCGCTATCGCCCGAAACGCTTCTCTGATCTCGTGGTTCAGGATCACGTGGCCGCCGTGCTGCGCGGTGCTGTGTCACGGAGCCGGGTAGGTCACGGCTATCTGCTGACCGGTCCCCGCGGGGTTGGCAAGACCACAGCAGCCCGCATCCTGGCGATGGCCCTGAATTGCGCTCGCCGTGACCCATCGGGCGAGCCCTGCGGCGAGTGCGAAAACTGCCTCCGGATCTGGAACGGGTCCGCCAATCTGGATGTCATCGAGATCGATGCTGCCAGCAATCGCGGAGTGGACGACGCCCGGGATCTCCGGGAGCGAGCCATGTACGCCGCCTCGCGCGAAGGTCATTACAAGGTCTACATCATCGACGAAGCGCACATGCTCACCCGGGAGGCCTGGAATGCGCTTCTGAAGATCCTGGAAGAGCCGCCACCGGGAGTGGTATTCGTCTTTGCCACGACCGAGCCTCAGAAGATCGCCACGTCGGCTGCTCCGGTCATGTCCCGGCTGCAGCGCTTCGATTTTCGGCGGATCGGGCCTGGTGCCATCCGGGATCGCCTGCGGCAGGTGCTGTCCGCGGAGGGCCTCGCGGCCGATGAGGATGCCCTGACGCTGATTGCCCGGCACGCCGATGGTGGCATGCGTGACGCACTGTCGGTGCTGGATCAGTGCCTGAGCTTCGGTGAGGGGACCGTGACCGCCGAGCTGGTTCGTGAGGTACTGGGTCTGGCTGATGACGAGTTGTACGACGAATTGCTCCGCCTCGTGGTCGAGCGCCAGCCGGGAGCGGTCTTCAGCCTGGTGGACCGACTCTGTGACGCCGGTGTCGATCTCTCCGAATTCATGGCCGGCGCCGCCGAGATGCTGCGAGCGCTGCTCATGCTGCAGCTCGGTGCCGAGCCCGATGGCTTGACCGAGGCCCTTCGCGGTACTCTGGAGTCTTACCGTGAGCGGCTCGCCCCCGGAGACGCCCTGCGGATGCTCCGGCTGCTCGCGGAGGACGAGACCAACATCCGCAGAACCGTGAACCCTCGGCTCGCGGTTGAGACCATGCTGTTGCGCTGGGCCATGCTGGATCGGGTCGTGGATTTGGAACAGGTGCTCGAAGCAGGGAAGCGGGGAAGCCGGCAAGCAGGGAAGCAGGGTGCTAGTCCCCAGGCTCCAGCAGAAGGGTCGGGAGCCACGTATGCAGAGACAAGCGTGACCCGTTCAAGGCCAAGATCTCCTGAGGCACCTCCCAGCGTCCCCGCCTCCCCGCCGTCCGCCTCGCCCACGGCCAAGCTGGTTCCATCGATCGAGGCAATCCGGGCCGGCTGGCCGGCCATCGTAGTTGTGGCCCGGGTGCAGAGCCGCTTTCTTGGCGAACTGCTGGCCGAAGTGGAGCCTGCGGAGCTGGTGTTGCCGTGGCTGAATGTGATGCTGCGTGAGCCCAATCAGCTCTTCGCCGAGCGGCTCGAGAAGGAGGCTGCCAAGGTCGAAGAGATTCTGAGTCGCAGCTTGGGCCAGCCCGTGCGGCTCCGGCTCGTCTCCGGGTCGCCGTCAGGGACCCCGGAGCCAAAGCCCCGGCGCATGTCCGACACCAGCATCAAGGCCGACCGGCTGCGGGAGTTCCGGGCCAAGGACCCTGCCCTCGACACCGCCGCCGATGCGTTAGATTTAGAGATCGTGGATTGAGGCGATGGCGAAAGTCTAGAGTCAAGGGTCTCGGGTCGATACTACAGATGGCTCAAGATCTCTGGACCCTAGACTTTAGACTCTAGACCCCAGACTTCTTACGACCATGGCAGGACTACCCGATAGCATGGCAGATCTTCAGCAGCTTTTCCAGCTCGGTCAGCAGGTACAGGGCCGGCTCCAGCAGTTGCAAACCGAGTTGGCCAACCGCACCATCGAGACTTCGGCCGGGGGTGGAATGGTCAAGGTCACCGCTGACGGGCGGGGGACCGTACGGGCGGTCTGGATCGACCCCGCGGTATTTCAGGGTCATGACGCTGAATTCCTGAGCGATCTCGTGTTGACCGCCGTCGCCGAAGCCCAGCGCCGCGCGGCGGAGATGCTGCAGACCGAAATGCGCAAGGTGCCGTCACTGCCATTTGCGTCACCCTTCTGAAAAGGTGAGCGCAATCGAGGAGCTGATCACCGAGCTCGCCAGGCTCCCGGGGATCGGCCGAAAGACGGCGCAGCGGCTCACTTTTCATCTGCTACAGCAACCCCCTGAACAGGCCGGGCGGCTCGCCTCCGTTCTCGCCTCCGTGACCGAGCGGGTGAGGCCGTGCGATCAGTGTGGCAATCTTACGGAAGATCAGCCCTGTGCCATCTGTAGCGACCCTCGGCGCGATCCCGGCCTGCTGTGCGTGGTGGAGGAGCCCTCGACGGTATCGGTGGTGGAACGGTCTACTGATTTCCGGGGATGCTACCACGTTCTCGGTGGCCATCTTTCGCCCCTGGATGGAGTCGGGCCGGAGTCGCTGCGGCTCGACGGTCTGGTGCAGCGGGTCCGGCAGGGCGGAATCCGGGAGGTGATCTTGGCGACTAACCCCTCCATGGAGGGCGAGGTTACCGCCACCTACATTCAGCAGTTGCTGGCGGGCCTGGGCGTGCGGGTCACTCGCCTGGCACGAGGACTGCCCATGGGAGGAGACCTCGAGTACATCGATGGAGTCACCTTGGCCCATGCGTTGGTTGCCCGCCAGGACGTCGGCTGATGCGCTCACGTACTTGGGTCTTCGCCGGCGGGATGATGTTGGGAATGACGGGCGGCTGGCTGCTGGCGCAGCAGCGACTGACCTATCACCGGCGCGATCTCTTCAGCCCGCGGCCCCTGCGTCGGCTTGCCGCGCTCGGCTTTCTGGCTGGACAGAACGAGGTCGAGACCGTCCGCCTGCTGCGAGACTACCTAGCCTGGGAGCGACAGCCGATGCTGCGCCGCCGCGCGGAAGCCATCGTTCGGCGCATGGAAGCTACTCTCACATGAGACGGGGTTGATGAGCGGCGCTTCGAGCTGGTCCTTCCGCGAAGACGATTCCCGGCGAATTCAGTCGATCCTCAGTGCTTTCCTCGGCGAGTCCAACGCTCGCACCGCTCTGATCGTCGATCGGACCGGCCAGATGGTTTCGACTGCCGGTGAAACGCCCGCGTTCGATGCTACCGCATTCGCCTCGCTCACCGCCGCCGATTTCAGTGCCAACGACCAGCTCGCCCGCATGCTCGGCGAGAACGAGTTCGGTGCCTTGTTCCATCAAGGCGAGCGGGAGTCGATGTACCTGGCGGATATCGCGCGTCGGGTCATCCTGGTAGTGCTGTTCGACAACCGGACGACCCTGGGGCTGGTCAAGCTCCGGGTCAAGACGGCGGTGGTTCAACTCAATCAGGTATTCACCGACATGTTCAACCGGGATGGCACCAGTGCGCCTGGCGTGGAATCGGAGTTTCTGGGCGAGGCAGAAGACGAAATCGACAAACTCTTCGGGTCCTGAGGCAAACACCGCATGTCGATGATCAACTACGCCTCGCGCGAGATCAACTGCAAGCTGGTGTACTATGGCCCCGGCCTGGGGGGCAAGACCACCAACCTGGAGCACGTGTACAACAAGGTGGCTCCCGCCTCGCGCGGAAAGATGATCTCATTGGCCACCGAGACCGAGCGAACGCTGTTCTTCGATTTCCTTCCCGTCGATCTGGGCACCATCCGGGGATTCAAGGTCAAGTTCCACCTGTATACCGTACCGGGCCAGGTCTATTACAACGCATCACGGAAGCTGATCCTCAAGGGGGTCGACGGCGTGGTGTTTGTGGCGGACAGCCAGATCGAGCGTATGGACGCCAATATCGAGGCCATGCAAAATCTCTACGAGAACATGACCCAACATGGCTACGACGTCACCAAGATTCCGTTCGCCATTCAGTACAACAAGCGTGACCTGCCCAATGCCGCACCGATCCCGGAGCTCCAGACTGCGCTCAACCCGGGCTGGCCGGTAACCGATCCCAGCAAGCAACGGGTCACCCCGGATCCTTACCACGACTCGGAATATCTCGTCCGGCAGGAAGACGGGCAGTGGGTCGAGCGGGCTCCGTACTTCGAGGCCGTGGCCTTGACCGGCGAAGGTGTGTTCGACACGCTGAAAGCCATCAGCAAGAACGTGGTCAAGACCTTGGGGTAGGAAGGTGGCGGTACTATGTGGACCCTCCCCAACATCATCACGCTGGTCCGGATCTGCTTCACTCCGGTAATCGCGCTGCTGCCGTTCATCGAAGGCTACTGGCCCAAGCTGATCGCCTTCATCATCTTTGTCGTTGCCGCCGTCAGCGACATCTACGACGGACATTTGGCTCGCAGTCGCAACGAAGTCACCGATCTCGGCAAGCTGCTCGATCCCATCGCCGATAAGCTCCTGCTCTTCGCAACGCTCATCCCTATCTACTGGATCTCCCGCCAACGGCACGACCTGTACGACATACCCATCTGGGGCAGCATTCCGTTGTGGGTATGCCTGCTACTGATCGGCCGGGAGCTGGCCATGACGGGGTTCCGCTGGTGGGCCAGCCGACGCGGCGTGGTCATCCCCGCAGCCGGGGCTGGCAAGCTGAAGACCACGATTCAGAACATCTTCGTTGGAGCGGTCATTCTCTGGTTTGCCTTCCGCGACGCGCGCAAGCCTATGGGCTGGGAGGATAACGAGTTCGCCCAGTACTGGAACCAGTTTCATGGTGGCTTCGTGGCCGTGACTCTGGCCTGCGCCGCCGCGCTGACGGTGTATTCCTTCGTCCTCTACCTCTACCGAAATCGACGTCTCTTCTCTGACCGAGCACAGTAGAGCTGGGAGCGTGGAGTGAGGAGCTAAGAGCTAATGGTCCCGATCTCCAGCGTCCTCCTCAGCTCCCAGTTCCCATCCCCCAGCTCCTAGCTCCTCATGAACATCGAGTTGGTCACCATCGGCACGGAACTGCTGCTCGGCATGACGCTGGACAGCAATGGTGCGGAGATCGCGCGGGCGCTCGCGGCTCAGGGAGTGCGGGTTACCCGCCGGACGTCGGTGGCCGACCGGCCCGACGAAATCCGGGAGGCCGTCTCCGGCGCACTTCACCGTAGCGGCGCCGTTCTCACCACAGGCGGATTGGGGCCTACCAGAGACGATGTGACCAAGAAGGTGATTGCTGACCTGTACCAGGTGCCGCTGGAGTTCGATGCAAGCGTGTGGGCCAACCTGGTCGAGCGGTTTGCCCGTCTGGAGCGGAAACCGCCCGAGAGCAACCGGAGCCAGGCCGAAGTTCCCCGTGGCGGCCTGGTGCTGCGAAACCGCTGGGGCACGGCGCCCGGATTGTGGTTGGAAGGGCAGCTGGGGCTCACCATCATGCTCCCAGGCGTCCCCGGGGAGATGCGCAAACTGCTGGAGCATGAAGTGGTTCCCCGGCTGAGGGCAAGAGCATCGGGCGCCGTGATACGATCGCTGCTGGTCAGGACCAGTGGCATTGCCGAGTCGGCGCTGGCCGAGCGGCTCGGCAATATCGAGCAAGAGGTGGATCCCCTCACCGTCGCCTACCTGCCGAGTGTGGCGGGGGTCGACCTTCGGCTGAGTGCCTGGGAGCTTGCTCCGGACGAGGCCGATCGTCGGCTCCGGTCGGCGGCCAACCTCGTCCGGAGCCGGGCGGGCGAGAGTGTGTATGGAGAGGGCGATATCGACCTGGCGTCCCTGGTCTTGGAGGAGGCCCGCTCCCTCGGACTGCGGCTCGCCGTGGCCGAGTCATGCACCGGTGGGTTGGTCGGTGCACGATTAACCGAGATCCCGGGGAGCTCCGACGTTTTCTTGGGCGGAGTGATTGGCTATGACGATGGAGTCAAGCGGGAGCTTCTGAATGTGCCGGAACCACTGTTACAGGAGCACGGCGCGGTGAGTGAGGCAGTGGCCCGAGTAATGGCCGAGGGAGTCGCCCGGAGGCTGCACGCGGATGTCGCTGTGTCAGTGACCGGCATTGCCGGTCCCGGTGGCGGGAGTGATGCCAAACCCGTGGGAACCATCTGGATCGCCTGCACCCTCCGCAATGTCACTGAAGCTCGGCGACTGCGCTTGGCCGGAAACCGCCACGAGATCCGCGCCCGCGCTGCGCAAGCCGCTCTCCACCTCCTGTACCGGCAGCTGCATGGCCTGGCTAACAGGTAAGGCCAGGATATGGAATGTCTTAGCGTTTACTCCCATCTTTTCTCAAATGTACGGCATCAGATGATCGTCGGCGCGGCCGTGATGGGGCTCAAGTCGAGGCCTTAAATCGTGCTATTATCTTAGGGGAGGCCCTCGACAGTGAGTGTGGAAAGTGACCAAACATGCTAGTTATAAAGATGATCTCGATAGAGACGGTGTCCCGATGGACACTCCAGCCGGCATGAACGAACCGGAGAGTGAGTCCGGCCGCAGCGCCGATGCCGGAGATATCGCGTCCACCGACATGAGCTCGGAGCCTTCCTCGCGGACCGAGAACACCCAGCCGCTCTTCCGCGGAGGTCAGGAACCCGGGGCTGAGGGCGATCTGGCTGAGTTAAAGGACCGGCACCTGCGGCTTGCCGCGGAATTCGATAACTACCGCAAGCGCAGCAGTAGGGAACGGGCCGAGCTTGCCGACCGGGCCCAAGCCAGCTTTGTGGCCAAGCTGCTCGATGTACTCGACGATCTGGACCGGTTGGTGGCCAGTGATCCCGCCACGCCTCTGGCAGCTCTTCGCCAGGGGCTGAGCGCGGTTGACCGTAAGCTGTGGAAAGAGCTCCAGGATGCCGGGGTCGAACGGATCGACCCGGTCGGCACCCCCTTTGACCCCGCCTTGCACGAGGCGGTCTCCACGGTTCCGGCACCAGATGAGGCGAGCCACCATATGGTGAGCGCAACGTTCCAGCCCGGTTACCTCTTCAAGGGAACCATGGTCCGGCCGGCGCGCGTCCAGGTCTACTCCGAGCCGGTCCAGCACTAACGTGGCTGCCAAGGACTTTTACCAGGTCCTGGGCGTCCCTGATTCGGCAAGCCAGGACGATATCAAGAAGGCATATCGTCGCCTGGCCAAGCAGTACCATCCAGACGCCAACCCCAACAATCCCAAGGCTGCTGAGCGCTTCAAGGAGATATCCGAAGCGCACGGCACCCTTTCCGATTCCCAGAAGCGCAAACAGTACGATCAAATGCGGCGCTACGGCGCCTTCGATGGAATGCCGCGCCGGTCGCAGCGGGCGGGGGCCTCGCGCGGGGGTCGGGCCGAGCCGGGCGACATGGGGGAACCCGGATTCGACTTTGGGGATCTCGGCGGCCTGGGTGACATTTTCTCTTCCATCTTCGGCCGCGGCAGGCGGGAAGAGGCACGAGGCGGTGACACTCTCGAGGCCGTAGTCGAGGTTCCGTTCCGGGTTGCCATGCTGGGCGGAAAAGTGCCGGTGACGCTACCGGTGACCGAGACCTGCGCTACCTGCAAGGGAAGTGGTGGCGCGCCGGGCGCAACCTGGTCCACCTGCCCGGAGTGCCAGGGGCGAGGAACGATCTCGTTTGGCCAGGGGAACTTCGCAGTCAATCGGCCCTGTCCCCAGTGCCGCGGGCGCGGCCGGATTCCCTCGGAGCGGTGCCCCACCTGCCGGGGGGCGGGCGAAATCCGCACCGAACGCCGGGTGAACATTACCGTTCCCTCGGCCACCGAGACCGGCGACCGAGTGTTGCTCCGAGGGCAGGGCCAATCAAACGGACAGGGAACTCCGCCGGGTGACCTGGTGATCACGTTCCAGGTTCAGCCCGACCGGTTCTTCCGGCGGGAGGGGCTCGATATCGTGGCCGATATTCCCATCAACGTGGCACAGGCCGCTTTGGGGACCCGTGTCCGGGTACGGACCCTGGACGGCAAGAAGGTATTGCTGCGAATCCCGCCGGGAACCCAGTCCGGCCGCCGCTTCCGGATCAAGGGTCAAGGCCTGGAGAAGAACGGCCGCCGGGGCGACCAGCTCGTCGGGGTGCAGGTGACCGTCCCTGATGAGCTCACTCCGGAGCAGCAGGAGCTGATGAAGAAGTTTGCCGATTCAGCGGGGTTGAAGTATTAGGTAGTCGCGAGTCGGGAGTCACCAGTCAGGCCGGTCGGTCCAGGATCGTCTCAGTCCAGTCGCGACTCGCGACTTGAAACAGGTGACTTTTTCGGCGCCAGCGCTGCAGAGAGAATTAGGCTCATCAGTCCAACCACCAGCCCACCAAAAAACGCGGCCCAGAAACCGCTGACGGCAAAGCCCAGCCCCCAGCTCTCCGACAGCCAGCCGGTCACCATAAGCATCAGTGCGTTGATCACCAGGGTAAAAAGACCCAGCGTGACGACGATGAGAGGGCAGGTGAGGATGGTGAGCAGCGGACGCAGCGTGCTGTTGACGATGCCGAAAACGGCGGCTACGAGAAGAAGACTGCCGAGCCCTCCGGTGAAGTCGAGCCCCGGGATCAAGGCCGCCGCGGCCCAGAGCGCCGCGGCGGTCAGAATCCAGTGCAGCAGCAGAGATCGCACGGCCGTCAGGCGATCACGCCCCCGCCCAGCACCCGCTGGGCGGCGTCGAACAGGACTCCGGATTGACCCGGGGTGATCGCCCGCATCGGCACCCCCAGAGCCAGCTTCAACTGATCCGGGCGCTGCTCCAACACGATTGCCGGCACGGCGCGCGCCCGGTGGCGGAGCTGCACTTCGCACCGGTCCCCCGGCTCGAGGGGATCAGCGAGCCAGTTGACTTCGTCGAGGGTCACGCGGTGGCCGGCGAGGTCCTCGGCATTACCGACGACCACTTCGCGACGCTCAGGATGGATGGCCACCACATAGCGGGCAGTCGGGGAGCCGCCCGGCAATCCCTTCCGTTGTCCGATAGTGTACCGCCCATAGCCTTGGTGTTGGCCGATGATCCTCCCGGCCGTCGTGACCAGCGGCCCCGGCGCGAGGGCAGGAGCATCCGCCGGCAGGTGCCGCTCCAGCACCGATACATAATCGTCGTTGGGCACGAAACAGATCTCGACCGATTCCTCCTTGTCGGCGGTGGTGAGTCCCAGTCGCCGAGCATAACCCCGGGTTTCCGCCTTGCTGAGCTCACCTACCGGCGTCAGCATGCGAGCCACGACCTGACGGTCGATCCCCCAGAGGAAGTAGCTCTGATCCTTGGCACGATCTCGGGCCCGATAGAGGCCGCCATTCCGCGCGATGGCATAGTGCCCCGTGGCGATGTAATCGCAATCCAGCGCGTCGGCGTGAGCCAGGAGGTCGCGAAATTTGGTGAAGGAGTTGCACCGGACGCAGGGAATCGGGGTGCGTCCCCGGCTGTACTCACTTACGAAGTTCTGTATGACGTGGAGGTTGAACCGGTCCTCGAGATTGAGGACATAGTGCGGAATCCCGATTGCCGCTGCCACATCCCGAGCGTCGTTGATCGAGTCGAGCGAGCAGCAGGGACGATCGGGGACCTCATCCCCATAGCAGAAAAGCTTCATCGTGGCGCCGACCACGTCGTGACCCTGCTCGACCAGGAGCGCGGCGGCCACGGAGCTATCCACGCCGCCGGACATGGCGACGAGTACCCTAGGACTCACTGTGGCGCCCTCCTGGCGGTCGGCCGGTCGGCGGGTCGGCCGGTCGCCATGTTCCCGTCAACTGGATGATCGACCGATCGACTGACCGACTGCCCGCCGGACCGCTCGTCCGCCGGACTGCCAGTCCGACCCAGTACTCCTGCCAGCTTGCGTACCTTCGCCACGACAACCGGCACCACCTCAGCGGCGCGCTCCACATCTTCGCTGGTGCTCTCCCGTCCGAAGCTGAAGCGAACCGTTCCGAGGGCGAGCTCGCGCGGTACTCCCATGGCGACCAGAACGTGAGACGGCTCGACTGCACCGGTGGAACAGGCCGATCCACTGGAGACGGCGACACCGGCGAGGTCCAGGTGCATCAGCAAGGCCTCGCTATCGGCTCCCTGGATCGCCACACTCAGTAAATGAGGAGCGCGGTCACTCTGCTCGGCATTGATGAAGAGGCCGGGAACGGTTGCCTTAAGGCGGGCGGCCAGGTCATCGCGCAGCGTGCGGAGTCGCGGGGCCAGCTCGGACTTTTCTGCCGCCGCCAGCTGGGTGGCACGTCCCAGCGCCACTGCACCGGCTACGTTCTCAGTGCCGGGACGGATGCCGAACTGCTGCCCACCGCCATGCAGAATGGCTTCCACCGCCTTACGGTCGCGCACGATGAGCGCCCCAATCCCCTTTGGCGCTCCGATCTTATGGCCCGAGATGGTGAGAAGAGTGCAGCATAACTCCTGAACCGATACCGGCACCTTGCCGATCGCCTGAACCGCATCGGTATGGAACACGACATCGGCCTCACGGCAGCGGCTCGCGATGTCGGCGACCGGCTGGATCACGCCCACCTCGTTGTTCACCCACATTACCGACACGACTGCCGGCGCATCCCTCAACGCGGTGTCCAGTGCATCCAAGTCCAGCACACCATTGCGGTCCACCGGGAGCAGGACCTCCCGTCCACCCAGGTGGCACACGGCATGAGCGGCGGCAAGCACCGCCTTGTGCTCGATTGCACTGACCGCCGCACACATCCGGGCTCCGCGGTCCCGTGCCGCCAGCGACGCACCGACGATGCTGAGGTTGTCGGCCTCGGTTCCACCCGAAGTGAAGATCACCTGACTCGGCTCCGCCCCGAGTGCTTCCGCAATCTGGCGGCGGGCCTGCTCGATGCCCGCGCGTGCGGCGCGGCCGAACCGGTGGGCGCTCGATGGGTTCCCGAACGACTGGTCGGTGAGGTAGGGCAGCATGGCCTCCAGCACCTCCGGTCGCACCGGCGTGGTGGCGGCATGGTCGAGGTAAACGGGAGCGCGCATTCTGAAAAGATAGTGGCCCGTCGACTCCCTCACCACAAAGTGAAGAGTGAAAAGTCAAAAGTGATAGTACTTCGTCAGATGCTGCGGACACCGAGCTGGACGACGTCCTCCACTTCCATCGTCTCGTGAGTGAAGAATGGCTCGCCGTACCTCTTGCGTATCAACGAGCCATAGTGCGCATTCTGGGTCTCAACCAGAGAGTAGAGGTCCTGCCCGGTGGGGAATATCTCGCCGGCGGCTTTCGCCCCGTCGAACTGACTGCCGTAGCACTTGATAGCAGCCAGCTTACGCTCGAACTGGGTGGTGATGTCCACCACGAAGCTGGGTTTGACGGGGTCTTCGCGGTAGGAGAGGGCATACAGGAGCTTATGCGGGCGATGGGCGGTTCCGCCGGCCGGGTAGCGCTCGAGCCCCGCCAGATAGCTTGAATCCCGGCCCAGCTCCGAGGTTACCCGGTGATCGGGGTGCCGTCCAACGGGGAAGGGTAGTATGAGCACTCGGGGAGCGAAGTGACGAATCTGCTCGACGATAGCCCGCCGAGTCTCATCCGAGTTCTGAAGGTGGGCGTCGGGGAGGCCGGCATTTCTCCGTTCGGCAACCCCGAGAATCCGTGCGGCCCGTTCGGCCTCTTCCGCTCGCAGTGAGGCACTGCCCCGGGTGCCGGCCTCGCCGGCAGTGAGATCCAGTATAGCCACCCGATAGCCGGCATCGACTGCCTTGAGCAGGGTACCGGCGCAGGTCAACTCGACATCGTCGCGGTGAGCGGCGATGGCCAGAATGTCAACGGGCATCGACGAAATAAAGCGTGAACGGTGAACGGTGAACAGTGAACGGGAGTGAGGCTTGGCCCGTTTACTGTTCACCCTTCACGGATACCATTCAGGCAGACGCGGGTTTCCGCCGGTACCTCTTTGCAGCGATCACCCCGCCCCAGCCGAAGATCACGACCGGCACCACAAAGCCAAGTGAGGCAATGACGCCGGCAACCACGCCCACGAAGTTCCGCCAGGCGGTCTTGAATGCCTCGCCGATGACGCTGCGGCCGGGGTGAGAGGCCACGATAGGCGCCGGTTCATACAGGCTCACGGACAGTGTGCTCAACTGAGCACTGGCCTTCAGGAACCGCAACCGGCCCTCCATTCGCTCGATCTCTTCCCGCACTCGCGCGAGCTCGCGCTCAACGGTGAGCACGTCCTGAAGTTTCCCGGTCCGCGTTCGCAGCAGCTCGATGAGCCTGTCCTCGAGCCGATGTGCGTTCGCCACTCGTGCGGACAGATCCACGAACTCTTCGCCGACATCCTCGGCGCCCACGTTGACGTACTGGAGCCGTCCCAGTGGTTCCAGGCTAGTAGTCAACTCATCAAAGCGGGAAGCCGGCACTTTGAGTTCCAGCGTCGCCGAGCGCAGCTGGTTTCGGCCACTCTGGATGGCGGCGTCGGCCACGAACCCTCCGGCCCGCAGCACGATTTGCCGGAGCTCGGCCATGGAGCGTTCCAGCGAATCCACCTCGATACTCGCTCGTCCCGTGCGTACGATAAGACGGGAAGCATCATCCACTGGTGGCCGCCGGGACCATGGCTGGGTTGCCGGCGCCTGCGCCGATTGCTCGGTGTCGGATGCGACCCCGCCGCCCACAACGCCCAAAGGGACCGGACTCGATGCTTTCGCGTCTTGCCTGGCATCTCGTCGTTCGCGGACCGGGCTGGAAACCTTGGGGGAACCCTCACATGCCATCAGCAGGACCGCCTGGAGCAGCCCAACTATCATCATCTGTGCTCGCACGTTGCCTCCTTGGGGAGCACAGGAGATGCGTGGTCGTGGACGGTTTGCACAGGTCACTCATGTCTCAGCGCCTCGACCGGATCCATTCGCGCGGCCCGATTCGCCGGATACAGACCAAAAACCAGACCAATTCCTATGCTCACCGCGCAGGCCAGGGCAGCGCTCCACAGCGGCACGTCGGCATCGATGCCCATCACGGACTTGAGTAGCTCACCCGCCGCCAATCCAACCACGATGCCCAGCAGTCCACCCAGAAGCGTGAGTGTCGCGGCCTCGACCAGGAACTGCCAGAGGATCTCGCCCCGCGTCGCTCCAATGGCCTTGCGCAATCCGATCTCGCGAGTCCGATCAGTGACCGATACCATCATGATGGCCATGACGCCGATCCCGCCCACCATCAGGGCTACGCTGGACAGGGTCACCATGGCCAGGAAGAAATAGCCGGTGAACTTGCCGATCACGTCGAGGATTTGATCCTGGGTCACCAGATCGAAGGTGTTGGGCGTTCCCGGCCTGAGATTCCGCACCCGCCGGAGTGCGGACGTCACGGCGTCCTTGGCCACGGGGATCGCGACACCCTGCTTTGCCTTGACCGCGATGAAGAGGTCGTAGCTCTCGTTGTAGCGAAACTTCTCCCGGGCGGTTTGATAGGGCACCGCGCCCGCGTTCTGTTGCCCGGGAGGCTCGAAGATATTGGCTGGCTTCTGATAGATCCCGATGACCCGAAGCGGCTGCCCGTTCACTCGCACTGTCTGGCCGATGGGATCGAGCTGACCGAAGAGCCGGTCCGCCGCTTGTTCCTCGAGGACGATGACGTTCTCTCCGGTGAGCTCGGCTCGAGAGAAAAGCCGGCCCCGGAGCAGGGTGCCGCCCAGAATCTCCATGAATCGCTCGTCGCCCCCGTAGACGATCATGGTTTGCGTCCGTATTCCCGCCCGGTCCAGCCGGGCAAAGATTTGCAACCAGAGCTGAGCATAGGAGATCTGGGGAAGCTCCCGCAGGGCAGCGGCATCCCGCGCGTGGAGGATCGGACGGATGCGAAGATGGTAGGGTAGTCGGTCGGGGTCGAGCGGCGTCTGGGAAAAGTAGCGAAGCACGTAGAAGACCTGAGGCCCTGCTACCTCGATCGCGTTCAGGATCTGCCCCCGGATGCCTTGCACCATCGAGGCAACAGTCATGACCGTGGCCACCCCGATCACTACGCCCAGGATCGTCAGCGCGGAGCGCAGCTTGTTGGCTCTGATGGCGCCGAGCGCAATGTCCACGACTTCCAGCAGGTTGGGAACCCGGACCACGCTATTCGGCTCGCAGCGCGTTGATCGGATCGAGCCGGGCGGCCCGCGCCGCCGGATATACCCCGAAAAGAACGCCTGCGCCGGCACCCAGGAGGAGCGCGGCTCCGACGGACCATAGCGTGACCCGCGCGGGCAGCGGGCTCGTGCTGGCCACGAGCAGCGCCGACCCCCAGCCCGCGATCACACCGAAGGCGCCCCCCAGCAGGGCCAGGACCACCGACTCAACCAGGAACTGGCGTCGGATATCCCGCCGGGTTGCCCCCACCGCTTTGCGGATTCCGATCTCATGCACCCGCTCATTCACCGTCATGAGCATGATGTTCATGATCACGATCCCACCCACGACGATTCCAATGCAGACGACCGCCGGCACCGCGGTAAACAGCACCTGAGTGAGATTCCGCCAGAAGGCGACCAGCGCCGTTGCCTTGTCCACCGTGAAATCATTGGGCTCTCCCGGTCGGAGCCGGTGGGCCAGGCGCATGGCAGCCTCAGCGCGATTCATCGCGTCGTCGATGTCCCGGGTCTCAGCCATCTTGACTGACACCACCGTGGTCTTACGGCGCCCGTACATGGACTCGAAGGTGGTGATGGGCAGGAGCACGAAGGTGTCGAAGGATTGGCCCAGGACCCTGCCTTTCTTGGCAATCACCCCTTTGACCCGCAGTTCGCGTCCTCCCACCCGGACCTTGCGGTCAACCGCCATGGCGGGATCGTCGAACAGGCGGTCTGCTACATCGAACCCCAGCACCACGACATCCCTACGGTCCCGGACATCAGGCTCCGTCAGCGGGGATCCCCAGGCAAACTGGTAGTCCTGCACGGTCTGATAGGGGGGAGTGACACCGAAGACAACCACGTTCTCGACCAAACGGTTTCGGTAGATCACCTGGCTCACCGGCGTAGGCCAGCCAGACTGGAGCGAGACCGCGCGGGCGTCGGGAATGGCCCGTCGCACCACCTCCGCGTCCTCCAGGGTGATCAGCGGCCGCTTGCTGATCGCCCGGATCTCTTCGTCATCCATCAGTCCCACATTGATCGGCGTACGACGGACTTGAAACGCGTTGGTCCCGATCAGCGCGCCGGTGATGTTCTCGCGGACATAGGCGTTCATTCCCTGGATCACGGCTACTACCATGACCAGGAACGCCACGCTGACGATGATGCCAAGCAGGGTGAAGAAGGAGCGGAGTTTGCTGCTCCAGATGGACTGGAGTGCCAGGCGTAACGCTTCGCTAAGGGGCATACTGGGAGGGCGTGTCGCAGCCGGATCGCGAGCTAGGAGGCCCGCACTTCACGGGTTTTCGTGGTGTCGGCGGCCCGCACCTTGGCCCCGTCCTCCAGGTCCCGAATGGCCTGGTAAGTCCCGGCGACGATCGTCTCGCCCTCGCGCAATCCGTCCACCACTTCGAAGTACTCGTCTCCAGCGACACCGGTGCGCACCGGCCGGAAGGTGGCAATCCCGTTCCGCACCACGAAGACTCCTTCGGCCTCCTTCTTCTTGAACCGTGCGCGTAGGGTGTCGGCCGGCGCCGCCTCCTCGGACTCGTTGGGGATCTTCTCGTGATCCCGCACCGTGAGCGCAATGATGGGAATGCTCAGCGCCTCGTTCCGGGTATCTGTAATAATGCGCGCGGTGCAGCTCAGGTCCGGTCGGACGTTCGGCGGGGGGTTCCGCAGCGTGACCTCCACATCGAAGTCCACCGCGCGCTCGGTCGAGCCCGTGGTGGTCTCGGTTCCATTCAGTTTGGCGCTGTGGCTCACCTTGGTCACTCGGCCCCAGAAGCTGGTGTCAGGATAGGCGTCGATCGTGACCTCGACCGAGTCGCTCTGCTTGAGCCGGACGACATCGGTCTCATCCACCTGCACCTTGGCGAGTATGACAGAGAGATCGGCAATGGTCATCAGCAAACCGGTCTCCCGAGAGAAGGTGCTCGGTACAGCTACTTCACCCTCCTCCACGGCTAAACGGACCACCCTCCCTGAAATCGGCGCTGTCAGTTTTGTCTTGCCCAGATTGTCCTTGGCTTCCTGGAGGCTCGCACGCGCCTGTTCCAACTGAGCCCTGGTCGCCTGATAATTGGCTTCGGCCACCTCATATGCAGTGCGTGACTGCTCGGCGGTTTCCGGAGCTATAAGGTTCTCGCCGAGTTGGGTCAGCTGCCGCGCGCGATTCCAGTCTCGCTGGGCCTGATCCCGGTTGGCCCTGGTTTGCACCAGCGTGGCCTGAGTGGATGACACAGCCCCCTGAGCTCTGGCGACCGCCGCCTGGTACTGGGCCGGATCGATCTGGAGCAGGAACTGTCCTCGTTTGACCAGGTCACCTTCCCGAACGGCGATATCGATAATCCGTCCGGTGATGTCGGCGCTGATATCGACCGAGGTCTTAGCTTCGATCTTGCCGCTGGCCGTAACCGAGCCGACCAGATCTCGCCGGCTGACCCGCTCCAGCCGCACCTCGGTGCCTGCGTTCTTCCTTTGATTGAGTCGGAACGCGACCACGCCGCCGACGGCTAGAACCACCAGAGCAGTGATCAGCCAAGTCTTTGTTCTACGCGACATGTCGGTTCCTCATTGGCGGAGCGAGCGGCCCACTGCCGCCTCGAGCGCCGCGATAGCCTTGTGGTAGTCGTACACCGCCGTGATGTAGTCGCCTTCGGCGCGCTGCACCGCGGTCTGAGCGTCTGAGACTTCGAGCGCGGTGCCGGCACCCAGGCGATAGCGATCCTGGGCGAGACGCAGTTGATCCCGCGCCGCATCGCGACTCGCCTGCTGCACCCCGATCGCCTGAAACGCGGTCTGGAGCCCCAGAAAACGCGCGTGCACATCGCTCCGGATGGCGAGCCGCCGCGCGCGCACTTCCTCGTCGGCATCGTCCTGCTGCGCCCGCGCTTGAGAGAGGCGGAGGGATCGGCCGAATCCGGTAAAGATCGGAAGCGAAACGACCAGATTGGCACTGAACGGCTGCCTGGTGTAGCGGAACGGGAACACGCTGTTTTGATCCCGGATCTGCGCGGAGACCGGTCCCAGCAGGGTCCCACCACCGTCGGTCAGGCCGAAGGCGGCGTAGCAGTTCGGCACTTCCCCGCCTAGGGACAGAGCGGTTCGAACCGAGTTGTTGAACTGGCAATCGGCTGCCAGGGCCTGGGACTCGGCCAGAGTCTGTCCCAGCAACAGATCCTCATTGGTGTACTCCTGGGTGAAGCCACTCCACCCTGCCCGCAGCGAAAGGGAAGGGAGAAACTCCGTCTTGGCAGCTCTCACATCCAGGTCCGCCGCATGCTCCCGGGCGCGCAGCGAACGCAATCCCGGATTGTGGCGGTCGGCGAGCACCAGCAGGCTGTCCAGCTGGAATGCCGGCGCTGTCACCGGAAATGAATCGGAAAGGGTGATCTGATCGATTGCGACCGGCGGCTCGATGCCCATGCGTCGCAGCAGGTCCAGCTTTGCTTCGGACTCCGCCTGCGTAGCTCGGAGTAGGGAGACATCGGAGGTCCCCTTGGTGACTTCCGCCTGGCGCACATCCAGGAGGGTTGCCTGACCGACGCGATAGCGGGCCCGGGCCAGTGCCAGGAACTCCTCGTTGCGGCGCACCTGCTGTCGAGCCACCTCCACCTGGGCGGCGGCCTGCAGCGCGTTCAGGTACTGAGTGGAGATTTCCGCCGTCAGAGCAATTCCAGCAGCGCTGATGTCTTCGTCGGTGGCTCGCTGCAGCGCCTTCTGCTGGGCGGGGGCGGTGAGACTGCGGCCGCTGAGCTGCCATTCGATGCCCAGGCTGTATCCCGAGGTCAGGAACGAGGACGTGGGCAGGATGAGTCCACCGCCAAAGTTGGATTGGCCCGATCCGATGTACCCAAGGTCGCTCGAGGCAGTGAGTGAGGGAAGCAAGCCGCCGTACGCGTTGCGAACTCCCCAGCGTGCCGGAGACGCGTCGTTGAGGGTCTGGCGATAGGCGGGACTGTTCGACCTTGCCTGCTGCAGCGCTTCCGCGAGAGACAGGCTTACCGTACCGCGGACTCCGGCCTGCGGGATCGAGTCCTGGCCTGACAGCGTGTAGGGTACCATCAGGGCAATCGCGACCAGACTAATCCGGCCAATCATGGATAGTGGCCTCGCATCTTCTCGGGTGCTTTCGTCGACGGGATACGAAATCGGGGTGCCAGACCGCGAAGTCCGGGTCAATCCTGTGTCCGAGAAACCCTGGTGCCGGACTCCGGGAGCACCAGACTTACCAGCCCCCTGGCATCCGTCTCCAGGGATCCCCGGATGCCTCCCGTGAGGTTCACGACGCCCGGGGATTCCCGCCGCGCGACGAACGAGGCCCGTCGCGCAGTTCGAGGGAAGACGGCCGTGAGTGACCTTCCGCTCGGGGTCGCGAGATCGGCGACCGCCACATAGAGGGAGAATACGTTGTCATCGAGAAGGACGACATCGGGACCGCCGGGAAGCTCGCGGCCGGCCTCGGAGCCCTTGGCCACCGTTCGGATTATCAGTCGCGCGCCGGAGCCCGCAGCGAGTATGACGGTGGGTCCGCCAGGCCCTTCCACATCCAGTTGGAACTTGGCCAGGGCCGATTCTGGTGTGCGCTCGAGCGTGGCGCCGATGCGGAGCGTGGGATTGTTCGCCGGATACCGGGCGGTCGCCTGAAGAGTGGTGCCAGGGGCTCCGCGCCCCCGTCCTTGCGTCAGCCTGAACTCCTCACGACCGATCTCCTGCCCACCCTGCCTGACCACCAGCTTCGTACCCGCCGAGTCCTGAGCCAGGAGGGGACCGGCAGGTGCAAGCACGAGCAGAACCGCGGCGAGGCGCATGGCATCTCCCGTTCAGGTCAGGATCTGGTCAGGCAGCTGGAGACACGGTCGAGGATAAATCTATACAGGCGCTCACCTTTCTGGGCGGACGCGAGACTGGGGTATCCCACCGAGCCGGGAGATCCCTCGGGCAGGTGCCGGCTGTGCCCGGGTCGATACCGGGTAAGCATAGAGGGCGGTAGGTCGAAGTCCCGAGCCAGCTCCATCCGTACCAGCTGAGGCGCCAGGAACAGAAGAAGGGACGTGTCGAGCTCTCCTCCGTGGATGGGGGCTGGCCGCTCCAGTATCGAGCTGAAGTCGATGCTGAAGATGTCCATCACCTGGACCGTGGCTTCGTCGGTCCGAATGGCGCTCAGCGCTTCGAGATGGGCTTCACTCGACTGGGCGGTGATGATGAAGAACTCACGAACGCCTGCCCCCTCCTCCCAGGACTCGATAAGTTCGTTCATGACCCGGTGAAGTGTCCGCCGCCTGAGCGTTGCCCCGCCCGGAAGAGGCCTGGCGGCGGCATGCACTCCGTACTCGACGGTTGGAGTGCGCGGGATGCCGAATGCCTCCGAGAGGTCGTCAGCTAAACGTTCCACGATGATCGTATCGCAGCCAAGTGGTAGGTGGGGGCCGTGTTGCTCCGTCGTGCCCACCGGCACGATGAGCGCTGGTCGCTCCTGCAGCCGTTGTCCCACGAGACCAGGAGTCATTTCCTTCAACCGCCAAAGGCGCCGTTCGTGATTCATCGCGGGCGTTTATGGGTGCTGATTGTGGTGGCCGCGGGTGGGGCTGCCGCGGAGTGGCTGCGGCAGCCTGCCGCCATCTGGCTGTGGATTGCCTGGCTGTGCGTGCTGCTGGAGCTCGCCGCCCTGTGGCCGCTTACCGGCTGGCGCCGTCGAGGTCTGGTGGTGCTGCTGGGTGGGATGGCCTTGGGGCTCACGCTCAGTCAGCGGCAGCTGAATGGCATCGAGAAACGTTGGCCGGAGGTTCGCGAGAAGCGGATTACAGCGGCCTCCCAGCATCTCTCGGGCGATCTCCACTCCGCGCTGCATCGGGCCGAGCGGTTGGCCGAGGCCGCCGTCGCCACTTCGACACAGAGCCGGGGCGGGGCCCTCCGGGTGCTGAATCGCATGGTGCCATCGGCTGGTCCCGAGATGAGTGTGGTGGTGTTCGATCAGCAAGGCCAGCCCTGGGCATGGGCCGGCCGCCACCGGCTCCCGCCCCGCATGGAGGGCGACTCCTTTGCCGCGCGGGCGAGTGGATATTACGTGGTGCTGGAGGCGCGGCGCCACTCGGCCGAGGGGCACAGCGCCGCCGCGGCAGTGTTGATCTGGGCTCATCCAGCGGTGCCCGACCGCGATCGCAGCCTGGCGGAGTTGTTCCGGACCCGTACGGAAGTCGGGCTTGCCGTGTATCCTGCCGGCACTGCTCCTGACAGCAGGGACGTCTTCGATTACGAGGAGCCAACCACAGCCGGTCCCCGGCTCCTGTTCAGCGTCCAGCCCATACCGCCGGAACAGGGCTCGGCAAAGGAGTTGCTGTTCCACCGAACCAGCCAGGGAGTGGTGTGGCTGGTTCTTCTGATTTTCATCCTGGCGCTCACGCTCGCGAGCCGGCCAGTAGAGCGATTTCTGCTTCTTGGGTTGGTACTGTGGCTCGCGGCGCGCGCGCCAATCGGGTCGGCGCTCGGGTTACAGTCTCTCTTCTCCCCCGCAACCTTCTTTCGATCGCTTCTCGGCCCCCTGTCGGGGTCAGCCGGAGTGTTGGCGCTGGCCGGCATCCTTCTCACCATGGCCGGCGTCTGGCTCTGGAGACGCAGACTGTCGCGGCGCTGGTACGGGGCTCTGCTCGGGGTGCTCCTGCTGCTGGCTTCTCCTTACCTGATCAGCGACCTGGGTCGGGGTATCACCCCGCCGGCAGGCGGTGTCTCTATTGGACTCTGGCTTACCTGGCAGCTCACGCTACTGGTCAGTGCGTCCGGGTTGATCGTCCTGGCCGCCGCCCTCTTTCGCGGCAATGCCGACGAGAGCCCCAATCGGTGGCGGATCCTGGTGGCCGTCGGAATTGCCTTCGCTGCCGCCATCATCGGGGTTCTGGTCTGGAGTCCCCGGGGTGGGTGGCCCGATTGGTACACCTTTCTCTGGACGCCGGCCCTGCTGCTCGTGGCGCTTCCGGCTAGCCGCTGGGCTACCATCATCGGCATCGCACTGGTTGCGGGAAGCTCTGCCGCGCTGCTGACCTGGGGAGCGGAGCTGTCGGGACGAGTTCAGGTTGCCCAACGCGATCTGGCCCGACTGGGCGAGGAGTCAGACCCGCTGGTGGTGCCGCTCCTGGAGGGGTTCGGCGAGCAGATCCGCCGTGCACCCCCGGCGGCGAACGCCTCCCAGATGTACGCACTGTGGCACGGCTCATCCCTGAGCAATCAGCGGTACCCGGCGCATCTGGCGCTCTGGACCAACTCCGGTGCGCCGCGTGCCGAACTGGCTCTGGACTCCCTGGATCTTCCCCCGGCACTGCTGGGTCGCATGGTCAGGACCTTGCCGGCCGGTGACAGTCTCGAGGTAGCCCAACTCATCCGGCTCCCCGGTGTTCACTACGTGCTGATCGTGCGACTAGCCTCGGACGAGATCATGACCGTGTCGATTGGACCCCGGACAGAGCTCATCCCTCCGGAACGCCTCGGTCGCCTGCTGGATCCAGCGCGCCACAATGCGCCGCTCTATACCTTTACCCTATCTCCGCCCACCGCCAGCAGCGCACTGCAGCAGCCGTCTCGATGGCGTCGAGAGGGCTGGACGCTCCGGAGAGAGCACCCTTTGACTCTCGCCGGCACCACCCGAGTGGTGCATGCGACCATAGATCTCCGCGGACCGGTTCCTCTGTTCGTACGTGGAGTGTTGGTGGTGCTTCTGGACGCAGCCGTGCTGGCCATGCTCTGGTTCGTCGCCGAGCTGGCAGCTGGTGTACGGCTGCGGAAACCTCGGTGGCAGAGTCTCGCCCGCTCCTTTCGAATCCGCTTGGCGGTCACGCTGGGCGCCTTCTTCATTCTGCCGGCCGTCGTATTCGCTGCGTGGAGCTTTGCCCGGCTTGCGGGTGAGGCGGAGCGCAGCCGTGACTTGCTGATCGCTCAAACCCTTCGCGACGCCGTCGTAGCCGCTGGAGCAGGCTTTCGTTCCGGAGCTCTGCCACCTGATAGCCTCCATCAGCTCAGCCGTCAGGTAGATGCCGATCTCGCCTTGTATCGGGGCGGAGTGCTCAGCGGAATCAGCAACGTGGTGCTGGAGGAACTCGGAGTGGTCGGGCAGCTGATGGATCCGGGTGCCTTCGAAGCACTCGCACTGGAAGGGTCGCTCGAGGTCATCCAGGACGGCTCCATTCCTCAACTGGCAGAGCGGGTCGGGTATCGGGTAGTACAGCCGGGCACGCCGGCCGACCTCGCCGTGCTCGCGACCCCCCAGCTGGGCGACGATGCTCTGCTCCGTACCAGGCAGCTGGACCTCGCATTGCTTTTGTTGCTGGCCACGCTGGTGGGTGTCGCCGCTGCTTTGTCGGGAGCCCAGATTGCGGCCCGCGCGCTATCTCGGCCGGTGGCCGAGTTGCGGCGGTCGGCGCTCGCGCTGGGCAAGGGCGGTCCGATGCCCCGGCATTCCGAACGGCCTCCACTCGAGTTCGAGCCCGTGTTTGCCGCCTTCGAGCGAATGGCTGCCGACATTCAGTCGAGTCAGCGAGCGCTGGAGGAAGCCCGGCGACGCACCGCCACGGTCCTCGCCACCGTGGCTACAGGAGTGGTGGGCGTCGATCCTGAGGGGAGAGTTCTGATAGCCAACCGCCAGGCCGTCGACCTGCTCGGGATGGAGCTGGCGGAAGGACAGTCATTTCTCGATCGACTGCCGCCGGAATGGCTTTCTCTGGCCGTTGCAGTGCGCCGCTTCCTGGGTGATCCTGCTGCCGACGGGTCGGCTGAACTGGAGGTCGGTGGCCGCCGGCTCACCTTGCAGCTTGCCTCGCTCGGACCTCAGCTGCGTGGTGCCGTGCTCGCACTGAATGACGTGACCGATGTGTCGCGCGCCGAGCGCGTGCTGGCCTGGGGGGAGATGGCCCGGCAGGTTGCTCACGAGATCAAAAATCCGCTCACGCCCATGCGGCTCGGCATGCAACACCTCCGCCGGGTATACCGCGACCGCCGGGAAGACTTCGACCGTACGCTGGAGGAGACCGCCAGCCGCATCCTCGCAGAGATCGACCGACTCGACACCATTGCGCGGGCATTCAGCCGGTTCGCGGCACCTGCAGTCGGGGACCAACCGCTTGACCGAGTCGATCTTGGCTCTGTGGTCGGGGAAGTGGTTCAGCTATATCACCTGGCGGAAGAGGGGTGTGAGGTGCGCCTGATCGCCGAGTCGCAGGCGGTCGGAGCAGCACGAGCAGACGAGGTGAAAGAAGTCGTCGTCAACCTGCTGGAGAATGCCCGGAATGCCGGAGCGACGCTGGTCAGCGTCACGCTGGGGCCCGGCTTGATCACCGTGGCCGACAATGGAACCGGGATCCCAGCCGAGCTCCTCCCCTACGTGTTCGAGCCCCGGTTCTCGACCACAACCAGTGGTTCTGGTCTGGGTTTGGCGATCGTTCGACGTCTGGTGGAGAGCTGGGGTGGACGGGTGAACGTGGAGAGCGGGGTAGGTCGCGGGACTGTGGTGAGAATCCAGCTTGCGGCGGCTAGTTAGCGGCTGCTGACCCTCGCTCGTTCGGCCGCGGCAATCATCAGTGCCTCCTCCTGAGTTCGGGCGCGGCGGAGCAGCCGCACAGCGGCCTGCATCTGCCGATCCGACAGCGCGCGACGCCGCGCTTCCGCCGCCGGGCCGAACAACTCCCGCGTAATCTCATAGCCCAGCTGCTCATCGATATAGGCGGAGGCGTTATCAAACGTCGTCCGTGATAACTCCAGGCCGATCTGCTCCAGTCGTGCGAAGACCTCATTCCGCATCTCCCCGGTTACCCTGAAGGACTCGAATCGGGGTGCTCCGGGAGTCTTGTGAAGGTCCTCTGCGTAATTGGCCAGCACGCTCCGGAAGGGACCGATGTCCTCGCCCAGAGCGCTCAGCAAGGCACGCTCTGCGTCGGAGCGGGGAGCACCACGTACGGTAAGGTCCGGGAGAATACCGCTTGCATCGGGGATGGCCCGGCCGGCATCGGTATGGAAGAGACGTGGCGCCAGTGCCGGAGTCCGATTGCCGATCGCTCCCTCCTTATCCGGTCTGGGTCTCTGAACCGTGCGGCCGCTCGGAGTGTACCAGCGTGCGGTAGTGAGTTTGATCGCGATCTCTTCGCCCAGCGGATATGTCGTCTGGAGCACGCCCTTTCCGAAACTCGGTGCCCCCAGTATCACGGCGCGATCATGATCCTGAAGCGCTCCCGCGATCAGCTCGGCAGAGCTGGCCGTTCCGTGATTTACCAAAATTGCGATCCGGAGGTCGTCCCATCCACCCGACTGGCCCGCGAGGTAGACCTTGGAGTGCTCGGGTGAGCGTCCTTGGGACACAGCCACGGTGTCCCCCGGCTCCAGGAAGAGGCTGGCCACCCGAACACCTTCATTGATGAGTCCACCCGGATTGCCTCGAAGGTCGAGGACCAGCGAGGTCATTCCGTCTCCGAGCAGACGATCGACTGCCTGGCGGAGCTCAACCGCCGCACCATCGCTGATTCGGACAACATCATGGTGTCGAGCAGATCGAAAACCGTGGAGCCTTTTTCCTTCCCGGCGCGCGTCGATCCGGTCAGG
>JAICPP010000124.1 GCA_025929805.1 Gemmatimonadales bacterium
ATCGCCGGCCTGCTGCACGAGCGGGGGACCGACCCACGGCTCGGCGAGCTGCTGTCCGAGCTGGAGGGATCGGACTTGGTGGCCGATCCGAGATCTCCCGCCGCCGTCAACATCCGGGAACTTCGACGGGAATACGATCGCTACGTGCGACTCCCGCGACGTCTGGTCGAGGACGTTGCCCGAATCACGGCTCTGGCGCAGACCGCCTGGGCCCAGGCCCGGTTGGAGTCAGATTTCGGACTCTTCCGGCCCTGGCTGGAAAAAGTGGTCGCGCTCAAGCGCGCCGAGGCGGAATGTGTGGGATACGCGCGCGAGCCCTATGACGCGCTGATCGAGGACCATGAGCCGGGCATGACGAGCCAGATCGTCGGACGATTGTTTGACGCGTTGCGGCGCGAATTGATTCCGCTGGCGGGCCGAATCACCGAGGCCGGCTGGCCGTCTGCTCTTCCCCGGAAGCCTTTCCCAGTGGCGCGCCAGCGCGCCTTCGGGGAGTCGGTTGCGATTGCCCTTGGATTCGATGCCAAGCGCGGCCGCTTCGATCTGGGAGTTCATCCCTCCTGCACTGGCATCGGCCCGGGAGATTGCCGGCTCGTGCTCCGCTTCGACCCTCATGATTTTGCCGGCGGCCTGCTCACCATCCTCCACGAGGTAGGCCATGGTCTCTATGAACAGGGTCTCGATCCACAGCACTATGGAACCCCAATGGGGGAGCCCGCGTCCGTTGGAATGGACGAGGCGCAGGCACGCTTCTGGGAGAGTCGAGTGGGACGCAGCCGCGGCTTCTGGCGGCACTTCTATCCTGGTGCCCAGGCACTCTTCTCGTCCGCTTTGGCCGGCCTCAGGCTCGAGCAGTTTCTGCTGATGGTGAACCAAGTGCAGCCATCGCTCATCCGGGTCAATGCGGACGAGGTGACCTACAACCTGCACACGCTAGTGCGTTTCGAGCTGGAGCGGGCCCTCGTCTCGGGTGACCTGAAAGCGGTGGACCTTCCCGGTGCCTGGAACGCCGGGTACCGCCGCTACCTGGGAATCGAGCCGAACAATGATCGGGAAGGGTGCTTGCAGGACGGCCACTGGGCCGACGGCCTCATCGGCTACTTCCCGACCTATACTCTCGGCGACGTGTTTGCTGCGCAGCTCTTTGCCAGGGCTGAGGCGGAGCTGGGAAACCTGGAGCAGCAGTTTGCCCGGGGAGAGTTTGCTGAGCTGGTCCGGTGGCTGAGCTCCAAGGTTTACCGGGAGGGGAGTCGTTATCCCTCCGCCCGACTGATCGAGCTGATCACAGGATCGCCCCCGAACCACCGCCCTTTAATGGAAGCCCTGCGGGCCAAGTACTCCATGCTGTATCGCCTGTAGCTCGCCTAACAGATACGCGGCAACTGATCACCCGGCAGCAGGTCTACGATGCGGGTACCGCCAAGGTAGGTTCGCAATACGACGAGAGCCGGATGTTGAGCAACCACTCGCCCGATGGCCACCGCCGAGCGGCCGAGCGGATGGGCGCGCAGGCAGGTCAACGCTGCCTCAAGGCAGGATTCAGATACCATAGCGGCCAACACGCCTTCGTTGGCGACGTAGAGCGGATCCAAACCGAGCATCTCACAAGCCGCGGCCACATCAGAGGGGACCGGTATCGCCGGTTCATCGAGCTCGATGCCTACGCCAGAAGCTGCGGCAATCTCGTTGAGCGTGCTGGCCAGTCCGCCTCGGGTAGGATCCCGCAGGACGTGAAGCTGGTTTCCCAGAGCGGAGCGCAGCGTGTCCACCAACGGCACCAGGGACGCCGTGTCGCTCTCGATCGTCGTCTCAAAGGCGAGTCCCTCCCGGACTGCCATGATGGCCATGCCGTGGCGGCCCAGAGGGCTGCTCACCAGCACGACGTCCCCCGGCCGAGCGCAGTCAGGTGCCGGCTGAAAGCCGGGGTCCATGAGGCCCACTCCCGTAGTGTTGATGAAAAGACCGTCGGCTTTGCCTCGCTCCACGACCTTGGTGTCGCCGGTGACGAGCGGGACATTGGTAGCCTTGCTGGTTCTTCCCATGGCCTCCACGACACGCTCGAGGACGTCTAGCGGCAGCCCTTCCTCCAGGACGAATCCCGCCGAGAGGTAAAGTGGGCGGGCACCCATCATCGCCAGGTCATTGAGGGTCCCGTGAATGGCGAGCGTGCCAATGTTGCCGCCGGGGAATTCCAGAGGACTCACCACGAAGGTATCGGTGGAGATGGCGATCTGTGCGCCTTCCACCGGTACCACTGCCGCATCGCCGAGCCGAAGGAGTGCCGGATTGGCCAGGTGAGGCAGGAAGCGCTCCTTCAGGAGAGCCGCGCTCAACTTGCCTCCGGAACCGTGCCCCAGGAGTACCCGGTCACCCGCGAGCGGAGTCGGACAAGTGAGAAAGCTCCCCGCGAGAATTGGCGCTGTCATGTCAGACCTCGATCTCCTGAGCCTGCCGGAACCGCCCGTAGTTGTAGTACGCTGCGCAAGCTCCCTCGGATGATACCATCGGCGCTCCCAGCGGATGCTCCGGGGTGCAGTGCTTCCCGAACGCGGGGCACTCGAACGGCTTGAGTTTCCCTCTGAGCACGTCGCCTGCCCGACACTCCGCCGGCTCGCTCACCTGAATCGACTCCAGGCCGAACCGGCACTCGGCATCGAAGTCGGCAAACTCCTCCCGGAGAGCCAATCCGCTGGCGGGAATCTCACCGATGCCTCGCCACTGCCGGTTCACCAGGCGGAAGACCTCGGCCACCAGATTCCTGGCCGGTGGGGTGCCCTCCCGCCGAACCGAGCGAACGTACTGGTTCTCTACTTCATAGCGGCCGGCTTCCAGCTGCCGGACCGCGAGATAGATCCCCTCGATGATGTCCAGCGGCTCGAATCCGGTGACGATAATCGGGACCCGGTACCGCGCGGCGATTGGCTCGTACTCGGTCCATCCCATCACCGTGCACACATGGCCGGCGGCAAGGAACCCCTGTACCCGGTTGTCCGGGGCGGTGAGGATGGCGGTGATGGCTGGGGGAACAGTGACATGGGAGACCAGGATGCTGAAGTTGCCCACGCCCAGCTCGCGTGCGCGCCAGACCGCCATGGCGTTGGCCGGTGCCGTGGTCTCGAAACCGACGGCGAAGAACACGACCTGGTTGTTCGGGTTGCGGATGGCGATCTCCAAGGCATCCAGCGGGGAATACACCACCCGTACCTCGCCGCCTCGTGCCCGAATCTGGAGCAGATCGCATTCACTCCCGGGCACCCTGAGCATGTCACCAAAGGAGGTGAAGATCACCGAAGGATCGGCCGCAAGGCGCAAAGCCTTGTCGATCTGCTCCAGGGGCGTGACACAGACCGGGCAGCCGGGCCCGTGAATCATCTCCACCGAGTCGCCGAGCAGTTGGTCCAGTCCCTGCCGTACGATGGTGTGAGTCTGTCCGCCACATACTTCCATCAGGACCCAGCGGTGAGTGGCCAGTTCTCGAATCCTCGCGATCAGTCCCCGGGCCACCGAGGCGTCCCGATACTCGGTCAGGTATTTCATTGGGCATTCCCCCCCGTTGCCAGGCTTCGCTCCGCCACCTCCCGCATCCAGTCGAGCTCCTCGAGCTGACTGAGCTCTCGCAGGGCCTCGAAAGTCCGGTGCGCCTCCGCTTCGTCCACCTTCGAGATGGCAAATCCTACGTGCACGATGGCGTAGTCGCCGGGCTGCACGGTCCCCGCCAGGTAGGCCAGGCAGACCTCCCGCCGCACGCCTCCGAAATCCACCAGTCCCATCAACAGTCCCCGATCATCGTGCACTTCGACAATCCGTCCGGGTATCCCCAGGCACATAATGAACCTCCCTTAACCAGACTTCACGCCGCAGGGTCCGTAGCGGCCAGCTGGGCCGCGGCGACAGCAGCCTGCCCATAGCTCACCGCTCCATCGTTGGGTCCCAGTCGCCGAGGCACCAACACCGTGAGCCCCAAGTGCTCGAGGCGTTGCTGCACCGACACCAACAGCCTTGCGTTCTGGAAGACCCCCCCACCCAGCGCCACCAGCCTGAGGCTAGTAGCGTCGGCGGCACGCCGCGCGAGCTCAGCGGTGGCCGCCGCGATGCTCTCATGCAGATCGGCCGCGAGGTCGGCCGGGTCCTCTCCCCGGCGCAATCGCTGACCCAGCTCGACCAGCAGTGGAATGGGATCCAGAATCCACGGGCCGTCACGTCCCCCTGCCACGGCCCAGGGAAGCTCGCGGCCGGCGCGGTTTCCGGCCAACGACTCCAGTTCCATCGCTGCCTGCCCTTCGTAGCGGTTTACCTGGCGCACTCCCAGCACCGCGGCTGCTGCATCGAAGAGCCGTCCCATCGACGAGACCAGCGGCGTGTTGACCCGGGCGGCAAGCTGGCGTTCGACCACCGCGCGCTCCCGCGGGCTCACGCCTTGGCCTGCCAGCTGGAACGCCGATCGGGCCGACGGCTCTGCGGCCAGAAAGCCGAGTGCCGCGCGCCATGGGGCGCGGGCGGCTGCATCGCCTCCCGGCATGAGCGTGTAGCGAAGCTGGGCGATCCGCTGGTATCCCTGAAGCGTCGCGACCAGGATTTCGGCCCCCCAGACATTTCCATCAGCACCATAGCCGGTGCCATCATAGGCGATGCCGAGGGCGGGTCCGGTGAGCCCGTGCTCGGCGAGGACGGCGGCGATGTGGGCGTGATGATGCTGAACCGCGAGGATTCGCTCCACCGGGAGTCTCTCTGCTATACGGGTGGAGAGATAGCCCGGATGGAGATCCCGCACGGCGATGGCAGGGTCAATTCGGAACAGCCGGCGGAACCGGGCAAGCGCCTGCTCGAAATGCTCCAAGGTCCCGAGACTTTCGAGGTCGCCGATGTGCTGGCTGACGAAGGCGCTCGTACCCTGCGCCAGCGTAAAGGTGTTCTTGAGGTGAGGTCCGACCGCCAGCAGAGGACGAGGGCTCGCGATGGGCAGCTCGAGAGGAAGCGGAGCATACCCGCGGGCGCGCCGGAGGAGAATCGTTGCGCTGCCGGCCACCCGGACGACGGAGTCGTCATACCGGGCGATGATGTCCCGGTCGTGCAAGAGGAATCCATCCGCTACACCGGCCAGTCGGACGAGCGCCTCATCGTTGCCGGTGGCGATCGGCTCGTCACTGAGATTACCGCTGGTCATCACCAACGGCCGGCGAACTCCGTCCAGCAGGAGGTGGTGCAGCGAGGTGCTGGGCAGGAGTGTGCCCACAGTATCGAGCCCTGGCGCTACAGCCTCGGCCAGCGGGGTATCCGGACGGCGCCGAAGCAGCACTATCGGTCGCTCCGTAGAAGCAAGCAGCTCAGCCTCGCCTGGCGCCACCGCACCCATACTGTGAGCCTCGCTCACGCCCCGGACCATGACCGCCAGCGGCTTTGATTCCCGGTGTTTGCGGGCGCGGAGCCGGAGCACTGCTGCCTGAGAGGTAGCATCCGCGGCCAGGTGAAATCCACCCAGGCCGCGCAGGGCGAGGATGCCACCTCCTAAGAGGAGCGTCGCAGCCTGGTCCAGCGCGAGCGCGTCGCGCACCGGAGCGGCGGGGGTCTTTCCCCGCTGGAACCAGATCCTCGGGCCGCAGCTGCCACAGCTGTTAGTCTCAGAATGGAAGCGCCGGTCTGCCGGCGACCCGTACTCCAGTTGGCAAGCGGGGCATTGGGTAAAAGCCCGCATGCTGGTGCGCTCCCGGTCATAGGGCAGTGCCTCGATGACCGTGAATCGGGGGCCACAGTCGGTGCAGGTGATGAAGGGGTGGCGGTATCGGCGATTCGCCGGCTCGAAAAGCTCGATCTCGCAGGCGGGGCAGATTGCGGCGTCGGGGGGAACCGGGAGTCGCCGATCCGCCGGGCCTTCGCTTTGCGCAATGATGAAAACGGAGAGCCCGGTTGAAGGCGTGGGTTCAGCCTGTATTCTGTCGATTCGGGCGAGGGGTGGCGCCTCCGAACGCAACTGGCTGAGAAAGCCGTCGATTGCCGGGCTGCTTCCCTCGATTTGGATCTGGACCTCGCCCGAGGCGTTGCGGACCCAGCCCACTAGGCCATGGCGCACTGCAAGCCGGTGAACGAACGGCCGAAACCCCACGCCCTGAACTACCCCTGTCACCTCGAGCCGGACCGCGACACGATCGGGCGTGCTGGGAACCGCTACATCGCCGGGATCGGCCCGACGGCGCGGACCTGTTCCCGCAGAAAGGCGTACCACTGGTCCATCCCTTCGCCAGTTAGCGCGGAGGTGAAGAAGAAGCGCAGCTCAGGGCTGACCTGCCGCGCATTTCCCACGGCTTCATCCAGGTTGAACTGCAAATGGGGGAGAAGATCGATCTTGTTGAGCACGGCGTACCGCGCCTGCTGGAACACCTTGGGGTACTTGACTGGCTTGTCTTCGCCTTCAGTCACCGAGAAGACGACCACCTTGGCCGACTCCCCCAGATCCCAACTCGCCGGGCACACCAGGTTGCCGACGTTCTCGATGAAGAGCAGTCGAGTCCGATCGAGGTCCAGGGAGTCGAGGGCGGAGTCAACCTGAAGCGCGTCCAGGTGGCAGGCGCCGCCAGTGACGACCGCCTGCACTAACCGGCTGGTGCGCCGCGCCAGGCGATCGGCATCGTTCTGAGTCTGCACGTCACCGGTGACGACCGCTATGTCGAGCTCCTCGCCCAGGCGGTCCAGGGTGCGCTCGAGGAGAGTCGTTTTTCCCGAGCCCGGCGATGAGACCAGGTTGAGTGCCAGCACACCGGCCTTGCGGAGCCGCTCGCGAACCGTTGCCGCCAACTCATCGTTGCGGGCCATCACCCGCTCCCGCACCTCAATCGTCCGAACGGCCATCATCGATCTCCAGATACGCCAGCCGAAGCGCGTCACCGGGAAGTCGGGTGAGCACTGGACGGGCTCTGGCGAAGGGGGGCGCGGCGAGCAGGGTCTCGAGGCAGAACCTCAGGTTTTCCGGTTCCACCCCCGCGTCGTCACCCACCTCCACACCCACCGCGACCAGCTGGGACAGCTGGGGGGGGCTGAGCCGTTCCTCTGCCATGCGGCAGACCTCCAGGGCGACGCTCAACTCATGCACTCGCGAGCCGCTCCAGACGCGTGCCGAGGTGCCCCCACCACTCCAGACGTTCGATCACCGCTGCCAGCAGCTCATCCAGTCGGCACTCTAGCTCCGGACTCAGCCCGGAGAACATTTCCACCCGGACGGGTTGGAGGCCCATCGCAACCAGCCTCGCGGGCAAGAAGCCGCGCAGCTCAGCCAGAGCCAGAACCTCCCGCAGGTCGACCTGATGGGGGGAGAGCTTCAGGGCGAAATAGCGTGGCAGTTCCTCACGTTCCAGCACGATCAGCTCGCCAGGCGGGCCACCCCGATCGATGGCATCCAGCAGGAGTAGCTCGGGTGTCTGCTCAATCAGCGGCAGCAGGTTCATTCCCCAGGTGCCACCGTCTACCAGGTGAACCGATGGCGGTAGGATCCATTGCTCGCGCAACCGTTGCAGCGCCACGATGCCCAACCCATCGTCCGCCATGATCGGATTGCCCAACCCGATGACGAGTGCCTTGGCGGTGTCATTCATCAACGAACTTCTGGTTGGAGGGTACGAACCGGCCGCCGCTGATGATGGAGGAGATCGTACCACCCCGCTCGAGGAGGTCGGCCCGGGTGGCCAAGTAGACGTGAATGGGGATGAAGATGAGGAAGGCCCAGGTTGCCACGTGATGGACGAACCTCACCACCGGCATTCCCCCCAATAACGGCCCTACCCAGCCGAAAACCGCGAAGAAGAATCCCCCCGGGTCCGATTGACCATAGAGCGCAAACCCGGTGATCACCTGGACCAGCGCCAAGCCGTAGATTGCGGTGTAGCTCAGCTGCTGGAGTGGGTTGTGCCCCAGGTAGTGAGGCGCCTTCTCGGGGTGAATCAGCAAATAGTACTTCACCTGCTTGACCAGATTGATCCAGTCGCTCCGGCGGATTGGGAACAACGCTTTCCACCGCTCGTACTTATTGCCCACGAACAGCCAGTAGCCCCGCACGATTGCGGTGGCCACCAGGATCGCGGCCGCGGCGAAGTGCAGAAACCGGACCCACCCCATCAAATAATGGGAGCTGGTGTCTCCCCCGGTCACGAAATAAGGACGTCCGATGTACAGGCCAGTCACTGCGAGGATTAACACCGAGAGCGCTGCCGCCCAGTGCATCACTCTGATGGGCCACTCCCAGAGATAGACCCAGTGGTAGTCACCGGTGGGGGGTGGCACGTCATGCCCCAGAGCGAATCCCTTTCGTCTCTGCGGCCGAGGTGCTGACGCACCCGCGGCAGTCATTGGACCCTCACCTGGGTGACGAGATTTCCGGTCGCATCGAGGACGTGGACGCCGCAGGCCATGCAGGGGTCGAACGAGTGGATCGTACGGAGGATCTCGAGCGGCTGATCGGGCTTGAGCAGGGGATGATTGTCCACCAGTGCGGCCTCGTAAGGACCCATCTGTCCCTTCGCGTCCCGGGGTGAGCAGTTCCAGGTGCTGGGAACCACGCACTGGTAGCGGGAGATCTTCCCGTTTTCGATCTGTACCCAGTGGCCCAAGGCTCCCCGTGGAGCATCGAGGTATCCATAGCCCTGCGCTTTGGCCGGCCAGCTGTCCGGCTCCCACTTACCGCCGTCGAAGGTCCGGGTGTCGCCGCTCCTGATCCGGTCAACCAACCGGTCATACCACACGTTCATCCTGCGGGCGAGTAACACCGTCTCCATGCCCCGAGCCGCCACTCGGCCCAGGGTGGAAAAGAGCGCCTCGGCGCCAACCTCGAGCCGGTCGAGCACCTCCTTGACCATCGCGCGGATCTCCTCGTGACCCGCGGCGAACCCTACCAGCGCCCGCGCGAGCGGCCCCACTTCCATGGGCTTCTCGTCGTACCGCGGTGCCTTCATCCAGGTGTACTTGGGCGAATCCTGCAGATACTGCCAGGGTGTGGGGGGGCCGGCGTACTTGGGTGTCGTTTCTCCTTCGTACGGATGCAGGCCGGCATCGTCACCCTTGGAGTACTCGTACCAGGAGCTGGTGATGTACTCCTTTATCCGGTTCTGGTCGTAAGGCCACACCCGGGTGAGATCGCGATTGAGCACGATCCCCCGTGGCAGGTACAGCCTCTCTAGGTCACGTACGTCCCCCTCAGGGAACTCCCCCACTGCCAAGTAGTTCTTCACCCCGCCGCCGATCGAGGCCCACTCCTTGTAGAAGCCCGCGATGGCGAGAACGTCCGGCCAGTAGACCTGCTCCACGAACTGCTGCGCCCGGGTGATCATGTCGCGAAC
>JAICPP010000183.1 GCA_025929805.1 Gemmatimonadales bacterium
GCTTCGAACTGGGGCTTCACCAGCGCGATCATCCGTCCACCCCGACGGAGCAGCGGCCAGATGGCGGGCAGGACGGCTTTGAGCGAGATGAACGAGAGGTCCATCACGATCGCGTCGTACTCTGATCGTGGAAGGTCGTGCGGCTGCACAGTCCGGGCGTTCACCTTCTCGAGGTTCGTCACCCGCGGATCCGCACGCAGCCTGGCGTGCAACTGCGCCCGGCCGACATCGATGCAAACCACGTCTGCAGCCCCCGCCTGCAGCACGCAATCGGTGAAGCCGCCGGTTGACGCGCCGAAGTCCGCGCAGACCAGGCCATTGACTTTGATCTGGAAGGCGTCGAGCGCGTGGTCCAACTTCTCACCGCCCCGGCTGACGAAGCGGGCCGGCTCGATCACGGTCAGCTCGGCCTCGGGCGAAAGCTGCTGACCAGCCTTTTCGATAACCCGGTCACCTAGGCGTACCTGTCCGGCCATGATCAACGCCCGTGCCCGGCTCCGGTTCTCCGCCAATTGGCGCTCGACCAGGAGTTCATCGGCTCGGATTCGTTTTGGCATCCTGGGCTTCCCATTACCGGCCGTCAACAGCTTGGCGGAAACGTGCTGTCTGAACATGGCAGAGCGCCACCGCGAGCGCATCAGCGGCGTCATCAGGCCGGGGGATATCCTCGAGGCCTAGCAAGATTCGCACCATCTCCTGCATCTGGCCCTTGTTGGCACGGCCGTAGCCCGACACCGCCTGCTTCACCTGGGCGGGCGTGTACTCGTTGACCGGCACGCCAGCCTGCGCGGCAGCCAGCATCACCACACCCCGCGCTTGACCGACCGCCAGCGCCGTCGTCACATTCCGCGCGAAGAAGAGCTGCTCAACGACCACCGTATCCGGGTGGTACGCCTGAATCAGCCGGCACACGCCCGAGTAAAGGAACTGGAGCCGATTCGGCATTGGCTCATCGGGCGTCGTTTCGAGGACACCGAAGTCGATCAGCCGAAGGGCGTCTTCTCCGGCGATAACCCCATACCCCAGCAAGGCCGTCCCCGGATCGACCCCAAGGGTAATGCTCGATTCACCGGTCACCTTCGCCACCCAATCAACGGGCGTGCCCAACACGCCGCTCGTTATCCCCTACCCCAGGATCATATCGTGAGAAGAGAAGCGCCACATTATGTCCACCAAATCCAAGGGAGTTGCTGAGCGAATGACGGAGCTCAGACTGGCGCGGTCCATCGGTCACATAGTCGAGGTCACAATCCGGATCCGGCGTGTGGAGATTCCAGGTTGGCGCGATCATCCCGCGTTGCATCGCGAGAATGGTGAAGACCGCCTCCATCGCGCCGCCCGCGCCAAGCGGGTGCCCGGTCAGCGCCTTCGTGGACGTGACCGGCGGAATGCGATGCTCGCCGAAGAGGGATTTGATCGCGACCGTTTCCAGCCGGTCATTCAGTGGCGTGGACGTTCCGTGCGCGTTGATGTAGTCGATGTCGGCGGGTGTCAAGCCCGCGCGCGCCATCGCCCCTGCCATCGCCCGCGCCGCGCCCTCGCCATCCGGCGAGGGCTGAACGATATGGCAGGCATCCCCGGTCGCGCCGTACCCACTCACCTCGGCGAGAATCCGCGCACCACGCGTCCGCGCGTAGTCGAGCGATTCGAGGATCAAGACCGCGGCTCCCTCAGCCACCACGAACCCATCTCGGGTGGCATCAAAGGGCCGGCTCGCCGTCGCTGCCTCGTCATTTCGGGTCGAGAGCGCTCCTAACGCATTGAATCCGGCGACCGATCCCGGAGTCACGGCCGCTTCGGAGCCACCGGCCAGCATCACATCGGCGTCCCCGCGCCGGATGATCTCCGCCGACTCCCCGATCGCATGGGCGCCACTGGCGCAGGCCGAGAGGGTTGCCAGGTTCGGGCCCTTGGCACCGGTCACGATTGAAACATACCCGGAGGCCATGTCGGCCAGGAACATTGGAATGAAAAACGGACTGACCCGGCCAGGCCCACGGGAATTCAGGGTGCTCAGTTCCCGCTCAGCCGTCTCAATCCCACCCAGCGCCGTCCCGATCAACACACCGGCACGCCGCTCGTTCCGCTGGTCAATTTTCAGCTCGGCCGAGACCAGCGCGTCTTGTGCCGCCGCAACCGCCAACTGGACAAAGCGGTCAGTCCGGCGGGCTTCCTTCGGACTGAGCCAGTCGCGGGGATCAAAGTTCTGGACTTCGCCGGCAATACGGGTCTCAAATCCCGAGGCATCGAAACGGGTGATCGGCACGGTTCCAGACCGTCCCGTCATCAGCGAATCCCAAACCTCATCAAGGGAGTTGCCGATCGGGCAGAGGATGCCCAGCCCGGTGACGACTACCCGCCGGGATGAACCATGCCTCCAACTATCCTCGCGCATGCTCCAGCACCTCCGGATTCACGCATCGCGGTGGCGTCTCTCCGTGAAGCACGGCGAGCGCGTTACGCGCTGCGAGTTCCGCCATACGCGCGCGGGTCGCCTCGGTCGCGCTGGCGACGTGGGGTGTCACGATGACCTGCGGCAGGCGTAGTAATCGGTGCGTGGCCGGGAGCGGCTCGGGATCGGTCACGTCCAGCCCTGCACCCCAGATGACGCCGGAGTCAAGGGCATCGGCCAGGACTTCGGTATCAACCACCGGACCCCGAGCAGTATTAATGAGGATGGCCGAGCGCTTCATCGACTCGAACTCCCTCCGGCCGATCATTCCCCGCGTCTCCGCCGTCAGCGGCACATGCAATGAAACGAAATCGCTTTCACGCAGGAGTGTGTCCAGGTCCACACGCTTGGCCAACGGCTCTGGCCCCTCTCCAGCCTGTTCCCCCCGGTCAGTGTAGAGAATACGCATGTCGAACCCCTGCGACCGGCGGGCGACCGCGCGGCCAATGCGGCCCATCCCGACGATCCCGAGCGTGGCGCCGAACACATCGTGGCCTAAGAACCCCAATGGCTCCCAGGTCTGCCAACGGCCGGCCGGTACGGAATTGGCCGACTCCTTCACCTGCCGTGCGACAGCCAACAACAAGGCGAAAGCGAAATCCGCCGTTGTTTCCGTGAGGACGTCTGGCGTGATACAGACAGCGACGCCCCGCGCGGTACAGGCTGGGACATCGATATTATCGAAGCCAACCGCGAAATTACTGACCACCCGCACCGTGGGCAGCCGATCGAGTAGCGCGCCATCAACCCGATCGGTCAGAAGCGTCAAAAGGCCATCAGCGCCCTCAGCAAGAGCGAGGAGTTCCTCCCGGCTCGGAGGCAAAACTCCCTCCCAGAGCGAGACATCGACCACCTCATCGAGAAGGCCAAGCCCAGCCTCCGGAATCCGCCTGGTAACCGCGATCCGCATGAGCGCCCCCTTTCCTGCGCTCGATTCTAATCGGCGGGGTATCGACGCGCAAACCCGCCCAAAATCGGAGATGGGCCGTCGAGGAGCGCGAACGGTCGCGCCACCCCGACGGAATCAACTGAACGTGAGGCACCGACAGGGCAATCGCATCTTAGCGCTGGAGGACTTTGAGCAGGTAGGCATCGTCCCATCCGGCTTTGAGGCGCTTGGCTTTGATCCCCACCTTGGCCGTCCGCTCCTGTTTGAGCAGGTGCACGGCCAAGCGGCGCACCAACGCCAGGTTCTCGACCGCATGACCGACCCGGACCCGGCTCTCATCCTCCCGGAAGGCCACATCCAGCAGCCAATGGAGACTATTCTCGATGCCCCAGTGGCGGCGAACTCCGCCGCGTTGCCCGGCAGACTGCTCAGGTAGTAGCGCCGCTCCACGGTCACACTCTCGCCACTCCGGCACTCCCGCTCGACCAACCCGACACTCGCCAGGCCCGCCCAGGACCCCTCCTCATCAAGCTAGCGAAGGTAGGCAGGGTCGTGGACCAGCCAGGCTCAGCGCCGCTCCAGGCGGCCATGCCCTTGGTCGAGCGTCTCATAGGTGTCGTGGGCGATCTCGGCGAACTCCGTCGCTCGTGCCTGCGCGAAGAGCTCTACCACGTCCTGGTGAAGCCGCTCCTGATTCCCCTTGAGCGCCAGCACCTAGTCGGCGCCCTGGGCAAGGAGCTGCTGGGCGATGGCCGTCTGGCAGCCGGCGGCATCGATGGTAACCACCGCTCGCTTGAGGTCCAGCAGCTTGAGCAGGGTCGGCAAGGTGGCGATCTCGTTGCTCCCCTCTGGGACGGCCAGGTGCCAGAGGAGAAGGTGGTTGGCGCTGACCCAGGCACTGACGAGCTGTAGCGCCTCCTGGCCGTGGAGCCGGTCATGGGAGCGGCGCAGGGTCTTGCCATCCACGGCGATCACCGGTCGTTCGGCCTAAGGGAGGACCGCCTGGACCCAGGCGAGCAACCCAGCCTGGAACTCCACAGGGTCGAGGGCGGCAAAGACGCGGCCGAAGGTGTCGTGGGAGGGGATGCCGTTGGGTAACGGCAAGAAGGTCACAAACCATTGGCGTTTCGCCAGGCCGAACTCCTCGATCTCGACAAAGGAGTCGGCACCACAGAGGAGGGCACAGAGGGCGATAGTGACGATGTCGAGCAGTTGGTGGCGTTTGGTGCGTTCGATGCGAGGATCGCGCAGAATACTGAAATGGGAGTGGAAGCTGGTGGGAGGCGGCTCCATGGGCGACTCCTCACTGACTATGCCAGGCTGAATCCGATCTCCCTACCCTACCACCGCTAAGATGCGATTGCCCTGCCGAAATAGACGCGAGCCAGGCGAAATGCTATACTTTTAATCAGATTGCGGGTGTAACTCAGTTGGTAGAGTGCCTGCTTCCCAAGCAGGTTGTCGTGGGTTCGAGTCCCATCGCCCGCTCCCTTTCCCCGATTTCCGCATGAAATCGGGATTTTTTCTTGCCCCGTTTGGTTCCCCTGACGTGCACGACTACCTGCTTCGTTGCTTGCCTGCCAGGCAATAGACCGTGTTGTGGAAGGTGGTCATCATGGGCAAGAACAAGAGTACGCGCATCCGGAGGAAGTACGTGGACAAGAGCAAAGCGGAGGTCAAGTCCCAAAACGTCTGGAAAACGTGGTCTGGCTCATGCTGCCGTGCTTGACGGTCGGGTCTCCCGCTCGACCCCTCGCTGTTCTCGGTAACGCGCGATCTGTTTCCGCTCATGCTCGGTGAAGCGGACCCGTTGCCAGCGTTCACTCGCCCGCCATAACACCCCGAAGACCAGCTTCAGACATTCCTTCTCGCCCCGAAAGCGGGGAATCACCTTGGCCCGCCGCCGCTCCTCTTCGAAGCTCCGCTCGATCAAGTTGGTCGTCCGCACGCTCTTCCGTTGGACCGGAGGCAGCTTCAAGTGGGCCAAGCTCGCCTCCAAATCCTCGGTCAGGCTCCGCATCGCCCCTGGATAGCTGGCTCGGAACTGCTCGACTACCGCTGTGGCGAGCTGCTGGCCCCGCGCATAGTCCGGGGCATCTCGGATCGCCGCCAGATAGGGCTTGAGGACCGGTCGTACGTCGTCCGGCACCTTGTCCAGCACGTTGGCCATCTTGTGCACCCAACAGCGAATCCGCTCGGCTTCCGGCCAGATCGCCTCCACCGCCTTGATCAAGCCCGGTGCTCCATCGGTGGTCACCGTCAGCGGAGTCGGCAGTCCCCGCCGGACCAAGTCCCGGAAGTGCTCCAGCCAGGCCTCGTAGCGTTCCTGGTTGCCCACCCCCAACTGCACCAGCACCTTGCGCCCATCGGCCAGGATGGCCCAGGTGACCAGGATGCCTTCTTTCACCCCCGCCTGTTGGCGCAGCGATTCATAGACCGCATCGGCGAAGAGGTAGACCACGTCAAACCCGGTGAGATCCCGTTGAGCGAAGGCCTCGTACTCCTCCCAGCGCGTCTCGGTCAGCCGGCTGACACTGGAGCGGCTCAGCAGCGAACCCTCGCCGTCAACCAGCCGAGCCAGGGCATCCTCGATGTCCCGGGGTGAGAGGCCCCGGACATACATCTCCACCGCCAACTGTTCCACCACTTCCGTCCGGGTCTTGAGGGCCGGCCAAAGGGTCGAACGGAACGGCTCCGCGGCCTGGCGCACCTGGGGAACGTCAACCGGGACCCGTCCTTCCGCCGTATCCAGCCGTCGCCGCTTGTAGCCGTTGCGGTAGCCGTCGGCTCCGGCCTCCCGTCGTTCATAGGGAGCCCGGCCCAAGGTCTCGGTCACTTCGGCCTCCAACAGTTCCTGGATCAGCTTGCGAGCCCCGAGCCGGACCAATTCGCTAGTCAGATCCTCGACGTCGGTCTCCCGGCACCGGTGCTCGGCCAACTGGGCAAGCTGTTGACTTGGCGGTATCCTCCGCATTGGTCTGGACTCCTTTCTCCCCGCTCGGGGATCGTGGCTTCTCAATCCACCACGATGGTAGTCCAGACCACGTCCTCAATTACAGACACTTTAGGACGCCACC
>JAICPP010000247.1 GCA_025929805.1 Gemmatimonadales bacterium
GCGAGCAACGCGATGCCGGCGGTACGCAAGCTGTAGGCTGCGACGGCCACGAGCCCTGCCGCGGGCCCCGAGACCGTGAAGAACAGGGTGGTAAGGAATGCGTAGGGCACATCGGCGGCAAAGAAATCCGAGAGGAAGATGGTGTGACTATGAATGAGAGACAGGATCGCCACCAGGCATGCATAACGAGGAGTGAGCCAGCGACGACTCAGGACGTACACGGCCGCGCCGTATCCAGCGTAGAGCAGCACGCTGGCGAACCGAAGCCACTGGCCCACCAGGACGGGGTCGTCTGTGCCGAGCATCCACTGGGCAACTGCGCCGATGGCTGGCAGCAGAGGAGGATACTGAATGGCCTCGATTGCGCCTGGCTCATTGAGCAAGCGGTAACCATGCCCCTCGGCGAGCGAGGTGCTGAGGATGTAGTAGACGCCGGCGTCGTAGCGAAGATCCAGCGGTCCCCGAAATCGGGGTATCCAGAGACCCACCGCCAGTAACAGGAGCGCCGCGAGGTAGTACCAGTCGGCGCGGACCCATGGGAGAACGGCTGGCTTCACACGCGTTCAGGCCGACGGCTCATGGACATCGCCGAGATGAAAAGCGACGAGAAGAGAGTGCTGCAGCCAAGAATGATCAGAGTGGCCGCCAGGGACGCCCACTCCGGGCGGGGAAGCGGGAGCATGTCGGCACGCAGCCACTCGACGACCAGGCCGGCCAGAACAACCCCACCCAACAGCACGAGGGCTCCACCCAGCAGCAGGCCGCTCTCCAGCGTGAACCGACGATAGAAGCTTTCCAGTGAGCGGTTATTTCGCTCAAAGCGCCGGCTCCATGAATACGTCTTGGCGTGCAGCCCGAGACTCAGGATCTGAAAGCCCACTACGCTGAAGATGGTGCCGAAGACTCCGGTCACAGCGGCTGCGGGCCGTCCATCCCAGTGCAACAGTCCAAGCAACATGGCGGCATGGATGCCGATACCCAGCAGCAACAGGACCGACCCAGGGAGCAGAAAGACCGTGTTGGGCGAATACAGCAGCATCATACGCAGGCTGCGCCACCCATCACGGAAGGTCCGGAGCTTCGACTCACCCTTTCGGGGTGCCAGCTCGATCGGAATCTCCTCGACCCGGAGCTGCGCCAGCCCGGCGTTGATGGCGAGCTCCAGGTTGAACTCCATTCCCGGGCTCACCGGACGGATCAGGTCGTAGGCCCGCCGGCTGAAGCCACGGAATCCGCAGTACACATCGGTATACCGGGTTCCGAAGAGCCGATTGAGGATGGCCGTCAGTGCAGGATTCCCGAAAATTCGGTGTAGCGGCGTGATGTGCTGGTGCCCGCCATTGAGGTAACGGCTGCCGGTAACGAAGTCATACCCCTCGCCGGTGAGGAGCTCCAGGAACCGCGGGATCAGGGTGAAGTCATAGGTATCGTCGGCATCGCCCATGATGAGGTAGCGTCCCCGGGCGCTGTCGAAACCCTTGAGATAGGCGTTGCCGTACCCGCGGACCGGCTGGTGTACCACCCGGGCCCCTAACCGCTCCGCAATGGCTGCGGATCGATCGGTGGAGCCGTTGTCGCAGACCACGATCTCTCCCGCGATGTTTGCCCCGGCGAGAGTACTCTGGATCTTCTGGATGCAGCTGCCGATCGCTTCCTCTTCGTTGAGACAGGGCAGGACGACGGAAACCAACGGCTCGGCGGTCGCGATCACGGGGCTCCTCTTCGGGCTACAGGGTCTTCGGCTCTATAGGCGGCCAGCACGCGGTCCACCTCGCCGTCCATCCGCATCTCTCCACGGTCCAGCCACACGGCTCGGGAACAAAGCTCTCGGATCTGGTCCACCTCGTGGGACACCAAAATCAGGGTGCCTCCGCGCTCGTGGTAGGCTCGGAGTCTTGCGAGGCAACGCTCCCGAAACGCCTGATCTCCTACCGCGAGCACCTCGTCCAGGAGCAGGATGTCGGGGTGGAGACATACGGCCACCGCGAAAGCGAGCCTGGCCTCCATGCCCGAGGAGTAGTATTTGAGCGGAGTGTCCATGAATTCCCGCAGCTGGGCGAAGTCCACGACCTCATCGTAGCGGGCCTTCAGCTCCCGGCGGCCCAGCCCCAGCACGGCGGCATAGAGCGCCACGTTGTCGGCCCCGGTGAGCTCCGGGTGAAATCCTGCCCCCAACTCGATGACCGCCGTCAGTCGGCCAAAGGTCGTCACCCTTCCGCTGGATGCTCGATAGATCCCCGCGATCAGGCGCAGTGCAGTGCTCTTGCCGGAGCCGTTGGAGCCGATCAGAGCTACGGCTTCCCCTCGGCGCACCATCAGGTCCAAGCTGCGCAGGGTGAACTCAGTCCGCCGAACATTGAGTGGCCGCTGCAGGATCCGCCGGATGAACCATTCCCGCAGACTCGTGGTGCGGTGCTCGTAGTAGTAGAACCGCTTCGAGACGCCCCGAAGCTCGACCGCGGTCTCAACCGTTCGGTCAGACGATCTCGGGGAAAACGCTGGCGTAGCGGTTGAAGATGGCATAGCCGATGAAGTAGACCAGGAAAGCCGCCGCGATCATGCCGAACAGCAGGGTAGCTGAAGGCATCCGGCCGGCATAGAGGACCTCTTGATACAGCGTGAGCAGACCAGCAATGGGATTCAGGAAGTAGAACGGCCGCGCGGCCTGAGGCACCATGTCGGCTGGATAGAACACTGGCGAGAGATAGAACAATGTCGTCAAGGCGATCGGCAGCGCGTGGTGCACGTCGTAGTAGAAGACCGACAAGGTTGCGATCGGGAGAGCGAGCCCTATCACCAGCAAGACCTGAATGACCAGCAGGACCGGCAGGAGTGCGAAGCTGGATGGAACCTGATGGTGATGAAACGCGACCAGCAGGACCAGGATGAGCATGATCTCGGCAACCAGCTCCAGCAGGCGTGAGCCGGCCGCCCCAAAGACCAGAATTTCGCTGGGAAAGGCAACGCTGCGGGTAAGTCGCGAGTGCTCAGCGAAGATGTAGGTACCCGTGTTGAGGGTCTGCAGGACGCAGTTCCAAACGAAGTAGCCACTCAGCACAAATGCCCAGTAATCAGGCAGGGGAATGCGGACCACGTGACTGAAGACCAGCACCAGGATCCCGACCGTGAGCAGCGGGTTGAGGAACGTCCAGACGAACCCCAGCAGCGATCGCTGGTACTTAACCTTGAGGTTCCGGACGATGAGCTCGCGAAGCAGCTCCCGATAACGCCACACCCGCCCCAGCGGACCCGGTGAGCCGACCATAGGGGAGATCGCCTGGACTGCGCTCATGCGGCGTACAGCTCCCGGCGCAAGCGAGCCACCCGCTGTGCCCTGCGGTAGGCGCTTAGGCCGGCCCAGCAGTTCCACCACATCCTGAGTAGGACGGAAGTCGGCAGCGGATCGCGCCCGAGCCCCCGCCGTAACAGTCGAACACCGGGCTTGAATAAGCGCCACGTGATGTAGGCCAGGAGTGGGGCGCCCGATTTCAATGACGCTCGGCCCGCGTGCTTGCTGAGGAAGGCGAGCACCGCGCGCTGATGGCCAATGATCTGGCTGTACACGGAGGTCAGATCCCGGCGGTGTTCGTGCCACGCCAGCGCAGCCGGCTGGTACTCCACCAGCCAGCCAGCCTCGAGGACCCGCCACAGGAGGTCGTGGTCTCCTCCTCCAGCGAGGGGATCGCCCAGATCGAGTGCCTCGTCGAAGCCTCCCAAGGCCAGCGCTACCGCTCGGCGGACCGAGTAGTTGCATCCACTTCCCACGCTGATTGCCCAGGCGATGAGAGGAGCGGGCCAGCCATGGAGAGCCCGATCGGCGTCCTCAGGCAGTCGGGTCGGCTGGTTGCCTCGATCGAACCCCCCATTCATCTCGAACAGGAGCTGGGCTGGGGTCTCCAGAACCAACGGCTCCACCCGGCCGGTGCAGACCGCCACGTTGGGATGCGCCTCGAATACCAGTCTGAATGCTTCGCACCACCCGGGTCCAGCTACGGCGTCGTCGTCGAGGAACGCCACGACCTCGCCGGTTGCCGCATGAAGCGC
>JAICPP010000025.1 GCA_025929805.1 Gemmatimonadales bacterium
GGCCCCCACAGCGAGCGCAGCGCCGAGCAGGTCGACTCGCTGCTCGACTCCGAACCCACCGACGTCGGGCAGCCGGGAGTAGAACGGCGACATGGTGTCAAAGAAATTCGGCTCGGTACAGCCGATACAGGGATGCCCAGCACCGATGGGCCAGCTGGTCCGGGTGTTCCACTGGAAGATGGGGCAGGGCGAGAAGGTTGCCGGCCCCTTGCACCCCACCTTGTAGAGACACCATCCCTTGCGGGCCGCCTCGTCGTCGAACTCTTCGGCGAATTGCCCGGCGTCGAAGTTGGCCCGGCGAGGGCACTGGTCGTGGATTCGGGCGCCGTAGGCGAAGAGTGGCCGGCCTTCGGCGTCCATCTCGGGGAGCCGGTTGAAGGTGAGGTAGTGGACGATCGTTGCGGTCACCACGTCGCCAATTGGCGGGCAGCCGGCGATGTTCACCACCGGCTTGTCCTTCACTACCTTGGAGACTCCCACAGCTCCGGTGGGATTGGGACGGGACGCCTGGATGCTGCCCCAGTGGGCGCACGCTCCGATGGCGATCACCGCCGCGGCGCCCTGAGCCGCCTCCTCCAGAATTTCCTTGGCCGTTCGGCCGCCAATGGTGGTGTAGATCCCGTTCGCTTCGAGCGGAATCGAACCAGTGACCACGAGCAGGTATTTGCCCGAATTGATTCGCATCGAGTCCTGGAGTGCCCGCTCGGCCGCAGTGCCAGCTGCAGCCATGAGGGTGTGCGAGTAGTCCAGGGAGACCAGATCCAGCACCAGATTGCCGATGGTGGGTTCCGCGGTACGGAGCACGCTCTCCACGCATCCGGTACACTCCTGGAGCTGGATCCACACCACGCTCGGCCGGCGCACTGACTGGAGCGCACGGGCAAGCTGCGGAGCCATCAGACTGTTGAGGCCGAGGACAGCTGCCAGACTACCGCAGAATTCGAGGAACTGCCGGCGGGAGATGCCACGAGACTCGAGGTGCTCGCCGAGGGTTTCCCCGTCGGACCAGGGAATGGGACTGGGGACGTACATTGGCGACTCCTCCGATCTGCCTGCGGCCACGGGTGGGTTGTGACCAGATCGTTGGCGCACAGTAAGGGTGCGCCACGCGAGAATGGAGGTGAATTGAAATCCAAACTAACGATTCCGCTCCTGCACGCCAGCAGAAAATCCGAAGTGCGTAGTCGATTTTATGTCGGTGACGAGAGAAGTATGAAGATTTTATGAAGACGGTAAGCAGAAATGCGGAAGATGCTGGACCCTGGAGGCACCAGAGCTTTCAGGGCAGCCTAGCCTTCCCTAGTATCCCATGATTGTCTCATCTCCGGTTTGGTCCATGCACCCCATAATCCGACCCTCTTGTCTTCCGATTGGGCTGGTGGCCGCTGCCCTCGCCGGATCGGTCTCGGCCTGCTCTCGAGTGCGCTCACCGACCCCGGCGCCCAACGCGGTCTTTGTCGATCCCGCCCCCGGCGAGCGGCACCTTCGCAATATCCGGCAGCTGACTTTCGGTGGCAACAACGCCGAGGCGTATTTCTCCCCCGACGGCAGGCGACTCATTTTTCAGCGGCAGGAGAGGGTGGACCAGGGCTGCGACCAACAGTACGTGATGAACGTGGACGGCAGTGGACTTCAGCGAGTGTCGAATGGCAGGGGCCGCACCACCTGCGGCTACTTCTACGACGGTGGACGCCGAATCCTCTACAGCTCCACGTTCGACAGCTCGCCCGAGTGTCCGGCTCCACCCGATCGCTCCCAGGGGTATGTCTGGCCGCTCAACAACCTGGAGATCTACACCGCGTGGACCGACGGGACCGATCTCCGTCGGCTCACCCGCAATGATGCCTACGACGCTGAAGCCACGGTTTCTCCCGACGGAAAGCGGATCGTGTTCACCAGTACCCGCGACGGAGACATCGAGCTCTACACCATGAAGGTGGACGGCACTGAGGTCCGCCGGGTAACCCACCGGGTCGGCTACGACGGTGGTGCCTTCTTTTCGCCGGAGGGAGACCGCCTGGTATGGCGGGCGATGTACCCCGAGACTGCCGCGGACTCAGCCGACTACCGGCGCCTCCTCGCCCGGCGGGTGGTGCGACCTACGCGGCTCGAGCTCTGGGTGGCCGAGGCTGACGGCAGCAACGCGCGTCAAGTGACCCGGCTGGGCGCCGCGAGCTTCGCGCCGTTCTTCCATCCGGACGGCCGTCGTATCGTGTTCGCGTCGAACTATCCCGACCCGAGGAGCCGTAATTTTGATCTCTATCTTGTGGGCGTGGACGGCAGCGGGCTGGAGCGGGTGACGACGAGCCCGGAGTTCGACGGCTTCCCGATGTTCAGCCCGCAGGGACGGCGTCTGGTGTTCGCCTCCAACCGTCACGCGGGAGAGCGGGGGGAGACGAACATCTTCATCGCGGACTGGGTGGAGTAGGCGCTCCGGGAACAGGTGTCGGCGCGGTCTCCTTCAGCAGCCCGGCCGGCCCGCCGCTGGCCGTTGTGGATGCTTCGCCCAAACCGTTGTGGGGAACCAGTCCAGTAGCGCCCATAACACCCATGAGCGACGGGACGTTCAGCGAGTCAGCCAGTCCCGATGGCACCACCATCAGCGAGCCCCGCTTGGCAATGCTCTCATAAAGCATGTTCATCGCCCGCAGGTTCAGGGCTGCAGGGTGGTCGCGGTACGCGTCCGCCGCCTCTACGAACTTGTGGGCAATCTCAGTCTCGGCCGTTCCGAGGATGATGCGCGATTGCCGTTCGCGCTCCGCCTGTGCCTGGCGGGACATCGCATCCTCCAGCGCGGCCGGAATGATGACGTCGCGAATCTCAACCGACTGCACCTGGATTCCCCAGTTCAGCATCTTCTGCTCCAACGCGGCTTTCAGCCCGTGCCCCAGCTCCACCCGGGATTGGATCAGTTCTGCGAGATCGTGTTTGCCGATCGCGTCACGCAGGGCGGTCTGAGCCGAAAGCACGACGGCTTCGTCATAGTTCTGCACCTCGAGGGCTGCGCGCTCCGCGTCGCGTACGATCCAGAAGGCAATGGCATCCACGTTCACCGGCACCGTATCGCGGGTCAGGCAGGATTCGGCGCCGAACGCGGTGGTCCGGATCCGTTGATCGATGGTGTAGGCGACCCGGTCGATGACCGGCACGATGACGAAGTATCCGGGGCCTCGAAGCCCGCGGTAGCTGCCCAAGCGCAAAACCACGGCCTTCTCCCACTGATCGGCGTACTTGATCGAGACGGCGAGAAGCACCCACATCACCGCTCCCGCCAAGGCCGCCAGTGGAGGTGCAACCCCGGCGAGGAACAGCCCGCCGGCCACGCCGGCGCCACCAAGTAGCCCCGAAGCGAGAGCGGCAAACGGATACCGCGTGTCGTTGGGTGAGTGTCTGGTCATATGGATACCCTCGCGAAAGTAGGATCGAGCGGCGATGTGCCCGTCGTCACGTCATCGTGTCCGGACGGGACGAACTTTTCCATGCCCCGCGCGGGCACTGCGTGGGCGCACGATCGGCGTCGGTTGGCGGGCCTCGAGATAGGGACTGCGCACATCTCCCAACTCGATCGGGAGCGCCACCTTCACCAGGACGGTCAAGACGAAAAGACCTAGCGCCCAGATGCCTGCGGTCACGCCCAGCTCGACCCAGGTGGGCGTGTACTCGACGATCTCCCCCAGGGGGGAGGGAACGAAGCCGGGAACGACCAGTCCGATGCCCTTTTCGATCCAGATACCGACGAAGAGAACGGCGCAGGCCGGCATCAGCCAATGCGGGTTGCGCCGCAGCGGATGGATCATGAGGGTGATGGTCGCCAGGACGTTGAGCGCGATCCCCGTCCAGATCCACGGCACCAGCGCGTGGTGCTCGCCCAGTCCAAAAAAGAGATACCTCGCGTTGATACCGTGCTCGGTCGGTGAGTAAAACTTGTAGAAGAGCTCGGAGACGAGCATCACGAGGTTGATCTGCGCCGCCACCGTCGTGATCAGCGCGAGCTTCGAGAAGGCCCGATCGGCTATATCGTATTTCGTCGCATGCCGGATGAAATAGAGGAGAACGATCATGAACGCCGGGCCGGCGGTGAAGGCGGACGCGAGAAACCGAGGGCCCAGCAGGGCCGTGTTCCAGAAGGGCCGGGCCGGCAGGCCCGCCAGAAGGAACGCCGTCACCAGGTGAATGCTCACCGCCCACATCACGGCGAGGTACATCCAGGGGAGATATTTCCGCTTGTCCGGCGTGCGGCCGGCATAGTGGCTGTAGAGGATGTAGAACGGGATGGCGAGGTTGAGCACCAGGTACCCGTTCAGCACGATCACGTCCCAGGCCAGGAGCGAACGAGGCCAGTTGAGATAGCCGATTCCTGGCACCAGGTGCCACGAGCCGAAAGGGTTGCCGAGATCCACCACCACGAAGGAGAGGCACATGACCAGCGCGCCCACCGCGACCGCTTCCGCCATGAGGACGGCCCGGCCGAAGTCCACGTCCTCCAGGATGTACGCAGGAAGCACCAGCATCAATGCGGCGGCAGCCAGACCGACGAGAAACGTGAAGTTCGAGATGTAGAGTCCCCAGCTCACATGATCGTTCATCCCCGTGACGCCGAGCCCATAGCGCAGCTGGACGGAGTACGCGTATGCACCCGCCAGGATGATCAGCGACAGGCTGGCCATCCAGAGGTGGTAGCTTCGGCCCCCGGAGGTGGCCGAGTTCACCGCGCTTAGCAGGAACGGCTTCAGGTGCACGGTCGCCTCAATCGGTGAAGTACCAGAAGCGGGGCTCCGTCTTCAGATCCTCTTTGAGCCGGAAGACGCGCTTATTCGCGAGCACCCAGCGGATCTCCGAATCGGGATCCAGCAGATTGCCAAAAACACGGGCCCCCGTAGGACAGGCCTCGGCGCAGGCCGGCAGCCGACCCTGCCGCGTACGGTGAATACAGAAGGTGCACTTCTCGACGACGCCCGTCTTGCGCGCCCGGTTGCCCAGATAGTGCTGATTCGGATTTACCTCTTCCACGGGGACCTCCGCGGCGCTCCAATTGAATCGCCGCGCCCAGTAGGGGCAGGCGGCGATGCAGTAGCGGCACCCGATGCACCAGTCGTAGTCGACGACCGTGATGCCGTCGGGCTCCTGCCAGGTCGCTTTGACCGGGCAGACCTTCACACAGGGCGGATCGGCACATTGGAAACACTGGGTACCCATGTAGAAGTGACCCTCCGCCGGCACCTCGTGCTGGAAGGTGGCATCGGCCTCGTCGAGATTGATGACGCCGTCCTCCATCTCGAAGATGCGGATGTATTGCGTGTCGGCCCGGCGGTCCAGGTTGTTCTCGTTGATGCAGGCCTCCACGCAGCGCCGGAACCCCTTGCACTTCGAGATGTTGAACGCGTAGCCGAACACCACCCCCGGCTGGGCCCCGGTAGTTTGAATGGTGACGTCCTCGCCGCGACGCAGCTGAGCCAGACGCTCGAGTCGGGCAATAGTCTCTGCCCGCTCCGCTTCGGTCATGAAGCGGTAGTTGCCCTTGATGTACTCTTGCCAAGCCAGGACCCTGATCTCTCGCTCCTCGTCGCTGGCGGCGCTGAGGGGTGCACACGCACTCACCGCCTGCACGCCGGCGGCCAATCCGCCCGCGAGGACCTTCAGCGCGTGCCGCCGGTCTACGGACTTCTGCAGCATGGTACCGTCCTGTGCGTCCTGCTTGTCTGGCGTGCTGTCGCGAGTCATTTGTCCGGTCCCCTGGATCGCTCGAGTTGCGGCGCGCGAAAGGGTATGCGTTGCGCAAGAGCGGGCGCGTGGGGGTCGTGGCAATCGGCGCAACCCATGACGACGCGCCGCCCCTGCCAGCCGTCGAGCCGCTTGCCGTGCGCCCCCTGAGCCCACGCGTCCGTCTGCCTGAAATGGCATTGCGCGCACAGACGGTAGGTCTCATCCAGGGTTGCCCGCTCGCCGCTCTCGAGCGTCAGCTGTTCCACGTCCTCACTCGCATGGCAGGTGGAGCAGTGGGCGCCAGTCTGCTCGGGATGCACCGGCCTGATATCCTGATGAGCGTCGGCGACGCGCTTTCCGGCCATGACGAGCTTCCGGCCCAGATGACAGGAGGTGCACGGGTACTGCTGGAGAAGACGGGCGCGCAGTGCCGTTTGCAGCGTCACCGATCCAAACCTCCGGGCGTGTCCGGATTCGCGTTCCGAGGTCCGCAAGGCAACTTCGAATGGCTGGTCACCCGGGCCGGTCCAGTCGTGCACCGGGGCGCTCGTCACCGTCTTCAGTGCGCCCGGCTCCCGGTTGGCGGTGCCTGCGCCCGCTGCCAACTCGACGTCCCCTTCCCGGTTGGCGCCGGGACCAATGTGCTTTCGCGCTGCACCATCGGGCTCGGAACACCCGACCGCGATTCCGCTCGCCGCGATGCATACCAGCATCACACTGGCCCTCGGAAGGTTCATGGCCCGCCCCTGCTTCTAGGGACGGCATCCGGCGCCGGGCTAGTGAAGTCTCCCGCGTAAATTTCAGCCGCCACGTGGCATTGACGGCAATCGGCCCGTTCCGGGTGCGTCGTCCGAATTTCGGCCACGGCCGCGGGCCCGGCATGACAGGGGAGACAGTTCCCTCTGCCCTGGACATCATGGGGAATCGGGGGCGGGCTGCGGTTGGGGATCAGCCGTGATAGTGGGGGCCAGAAGGTGGTCCGCCAGTTCAGGAGAGTGTCATAGGGCGGCGGTGAGCCGCCCGAGCCATGACACTGGGGGCACCGACTGTTCGGATTTGAGCTGGGCAGTGAGATGCCGGTGACCGCCTCGTCGAGCGCGTGGCATTGGAGGCAGTTCCCCATCTCGGGATGGGGGGTCACAGGCACATAGGCCGCGAAGCGCCGCGAGTAGCCACCCCGTTCGTGGCAGGTCTGGCAGGCCCCGGTCCGGAACTCCGTAGGGGTAAACCCGTGCGGGATGCGGGGCGGGGCACCTGGATACGCGCGAAGATACCGGAACGTCTTCAGGGTCCTCGGGTGCGCCTCGCGCTCCGGAGGGGTGGTAGGCTCGATTGCCATCATGCTGGGACGGGTGCGAAACACCTGCGCTTCGGCGGCGATCGACTCGGCTGGCGTCGTCAGGAGGGGTACACGAGCAGGCGCTGGCGGAGAGCTCCGTGCTGTGGGTTCTCGTTTAACTGCTACGATGATCGCAGCGGTCGCTGTAACTGCGGAGCCGAGCAGGAAAATGAGAAGCGCCAGTCCGGCGGGGCGTCGGCTGTCCGGCCTCATGGCCCGCTCCTCGCCGGCAGCCGTTCGACGCGGGCGGCGCATTTGCTTCCATCGGGTTGTCCCGATAGCGGGCAGCAAGCATCGAGCATGAGCCGGTTGACCGGCAACGCTTCGTCGAACCCAGGAACGAAGAGCTGACCGCGGGCCGGCTGAGAGCGGTAGTTGAGCCGAGCCTCGATCTCGAGGGAGCCACGCCGGGTAACCAGGCGTACCTTCTCGCCGTCGGAAATGCCGAGTTGCTCAGCGTCATCCCGATTGATCTCGACGTAACCATGGGGGAGGGCGCGATGGAGCGTCGGGATGCGCTGCGTCATCGAGCCCGTTCCCCAGTGCTCGAGCACCGCGCCGGTGCTGAGCCAGAAGGGGTAGGCGCGATCAGGCGCCTCGACCGGTGGCTCGTAAGGCCGCAGCCATATCCATGCTCGGTGGTCCGGATGGCCGTAGAAATCGAAGGCACCGCGAGCGGGGTCGGCCGCCGGATCATGCGCCGTGTTGTAACGCCACCGGGTCTCTCGTCCGTTCACGTACGGCCACATCACACCAGCCTGTGTGCGCAGTTCGGAGAGGGAAGCCAAGCCACTCTGTGGGTCGTCATGGAAGCGGCCGTACTCCTGCCAGATCTGCTCCACGTGACTGTGCTGCTCCCAGGGGAACAGATCAGAGAACCCGAGACGACGCGCCACCTCGATCATCTGCCAGGCGTCACTCGTGGCGTCCCCGGGTGGCGCAATCATCCGCTCGAAGTGCTGGATCCGCCGTTCTACATTCGCGAACATTCCTTCGCGCTCGATCCACATGGCGGCTGGGAGAATGACGTTTGCTACGTCCGTCGTGGGGGTGGGATACGCCTCCGAAACCACTATGAAGCGATCGGCCCTTGCTGCGGCCTGGCGGTACCGGTTCAGATTGGGAAGGCTGACCATCGGATTGGTCGCCTGAATCCAGAGAAAGCGGATGTCGCCCCGGTCGAGCGCCCGGAACATGGAGAGGGCAGTGTGGGTCGGATTGGGGTCGATATTCTCCACCGGAACTTCCCAGATCCCTGCTGCCCGGCGGCGGTCCTGCTCGCTTTGCACGACGCCGCGGGGCAGGGTATGGGTGAGGGTCCCGGCATCGTGGACGGCGTTGCCGCCGCTGGGCTGTCCCGTGGTGCAAAATGGGCTGTTGCCCGGGGACGCGACCTTCCCCACGAGCAGATGAATATTGTGGAGCAGATTATTGAGCCAGGTGCCGCGCACATCCTGGTTCACATCGGTTCCCCAGACGGACATAACCTTGCGTGAGCGGTCGCCATAGAGTGAGGCCAGCCAGCGAATGCTCTCCGCGGCCAAGCCGGATAACTCCTGCGCGCGCTCCGGGGTGTAATCGTCGAGGAAGCGGACGTACGCTTTCCAGGTCATGTCGGCGAGGTCCTCACTCGCGATGTCATCCTGAAGGCCAGAGCCGATCTCAAGTTTTCCCCGCCTAAAGGCGACATACCGGTCCACGAACTCACGGTTCACCAGATCCCGAGCGACGATCTCCTGACAGATGGCATTCGCGATAGCCAGCCCGGCGTGGGGGACGTGGAGCAGGGACTGGTCGGCTGCGTAGCTGGTTCGGGTCATCCGGGTGGTCAAATGGACGATGCGCACGGCCGGGTGGGCTCGCCGTCGATCCAGCATCCGAGAGAAGAGGACCGGGTCGGTTTCAGCGAGGTTGGCATCCCACAGCACGAACACATCGGCGTGATCGATGTCCTCGTAGCATCCGATCGAGCCGTCGAGACCGTAACTTGTCTGGAGGCCGGCCATTGCGCTGGCCGCATAAAGGCGCGCACTGGTCTCCACGTTGTTCGTACCCAATGCACCCTTGAACAGCTTCGATGCCACGTAAGCATCGGGAATGGTCCACTGTGCCGATCCATAGAGAGCGACGCTGTTCTTGCCGTGTCGCCGTATGCTGTCCCGCAGCTTGTTTGCCACCAGGTCCAACGCAGTGGGCAGGGCTACCTCGACCAGCGCACCATTTTGTCGGACCATGGCTCGAGTGAGCCGATCGCGTCCATAAGGTGCCTGGACCGAGTGATAGCCTTTCACGCAGGCCAACCCTTTGCTGACCGGTGAGTCGGAGTCGCCCTTCACGGCCACGGCGCGCCTACCTTCGACTCCCACGAGCAGTCCGCATCCCACGCCGCAGAGGCGGCACGGAGTTCTTTTCCAGACTGGGTCTACCCGGCCAGGACGTGGGAGGGGGCCTCCCAGTGGAAGCCCCACCGCCGGGACCACGGCGGATGCGGCAGAGGCAGCGGACACCACTGCGGCCCTCTTGAGGAAAGCCCTCCGATCGACCGGTCTCATACTCGCGAGCTGCGTGGAGGTAGGCGGCGGTGATCACACCGTGAGCGATTCGGCTCCTGCGGTGGCAGCGCGAGCGAGCTGAAAGGAGCTTCGCTTCGAAGAACGGTGCAAAATCGCATCCGGAAGGACCTCCGCCAGACACGCAGACCATGCTCAAGGCAGGTTGACATGACGACGCGAGAGGAGTCGGTGATCAGGTGCATACAGCCGACACTCAAACATTCGGAGAAATGGGATTAAAAGAGTCGGAACGATAGATGAAGTTTTCTTCATCATTTTCTCTGTAGAACTGCGGAGGGCTCTTGCGGAAAGTTACGGGGGACCTAATTATGAGCCGGTAGGATTTCATGAGCGGTAGGACTTCGATTCCCTTCGGGTGTTGACCACGGGGGGTAGTGATGTCGACGCTGCAGCGTATTCCTCCTCGCCACTGGCTCTACCTGGGACTGCTTTCCTTCCTGAGTGGGTGCACCGATACGGTGGTACGGGACCGCGAGCCTTTTAACCCCCCGCCCGACGCAACCAACAACTTTCTCGGATACTTTACCGCAGAAGAGAAGCAGACCACCTGTGGCAATTGTCACGTCCTCCATCAGAGGGACTGGGCCACAACCGCCCATGCCAACGCGTATGCGGTGTTAGCCTCCAGCGGCAACGACGCTCCCGAGTGCTACACCTGCCACACCGTGAGCGACAAGGGCAATGCCGTCGCTCCGGCGGCCGGCTGGGACCGGGTGCAGGACCCCGCTTATCACGACGTCCAGTGTGAGAGCTGCCATGGACCGGGCCTCGACCATGTGACGGAGCCGGATGCTCCCCAGTCCGCCAGCAATCCGCCGCTGGCCCGGGTCGGGGTGCTGGGCCCAGCGGGCGCCAGCGACTCCGCCAGCGTGGCCCAGAGCTGCGCAGCCTGTCACAATCAGAACAGCGGTCCGGGCGTGCGGGCGTACGAGGAATGGGCGGCATCGGGTCATGCGAAGTCTCTCCAGGAAGAAGACGGCACCTTCGTCAATGATGTCTCTCCCACCTGTGGATCCTGCCATGAAGGGAGGGCGGCCCTTGCTGCCTGGGGCGTGACCTCCGACTATGTCGAGCGAGGCCAGCCGGGGTCCGAGAACTACCTTGGTCAGACCTGCGCGGTCTGCCATGACCCGCATGGGACGGCTCTGGATCCCGCCACGGGTGAGCCGATCGCGCACCAGCTCAGGTACCCAATCAGCACGCCTGATATCAACCAAAACCTCTGCATGAAGTGTCACCAGCGACGGTCCGAACCGGACCAGACCAGCTCCCGCGGCCCGCATTCGCCGCAGGGTCCCATGCTGTTGGGAGACGCAGGCTACAAGCCTGCCGGGTTCGATCCCGACATTCAGGCGGTGGCGACCACTCATGGCTCGGAAAGAAACCCAGAGCTCTGCGCTGGCTGTCACGTGAACCGGCTCGAGGGGACCGATGTGGCCACCGGCCAGCCTGCGGTATCGGCGGGACACCTGTTCCTGGCCATTCCCTGTCTCGATGCCGGCGGGCTGCCGGATTTGGCCAACCCGGATGGTTGCGCGCATGATGTACCATCCCGCTCCTGGGCGGCGTGCACCGCTTCGGGTTGCCATGGCGACGCAACGACCGCGGTGAGCGCCTTCACGCTCTCGGAGCAGCGGCTCAATCAGCTAACCGCACAAGTCTGGAATGACCTGAACGCCAACGATATAGTGGAAGCGGCACCCACGGATGGGGGCTACCTTTCCGACTTCGTCAACGTACCGCCGACCGAGTACGTGACCAACGACGGTAGGATTACCGCGGCGGAGGGAGCTCTGTTCAACGTGCGGATGTTGAAGGACGGCGGTGCCGACGGCTCTCATGGTGTCCACAACCCCTTCCTGGCGGAGGCGTTGCTCCGGGCAAATATTGATGAGCTTCGGGCCACGTATCCGGGGCTTCCGCAGGCCTCACCGGCCGTCCAGGACATCATGAAGGGTCCACTGGGTGCCGTTACCAAGCGGCCACTTTCCCGGCCCCTGATCGCCCGCCCAACAGCGGCACGATAGCGCCTCCCAGCTGAGTATGGCCCCCGTCCACTCGGTACTCGCGTTGTGGCCGGGGGCTTCCGTTGTCCGGTTTCAGGCAACCACCCAAGATTCGCTGGTGCGGTCATCGGACACGCTCACCGGTCGCTTCGTCGACTCGGTAGTCGTCCGCTCCCCCCTCCCAGATCCCCTCATTCCCGTCGTGCAGTGGCTGTTTCAAGTGCCCAGCTGGGTCATGATCGCGGGGATCATCCTGGGCGCGATTGTGGCGTTCGCCGTGCTGCTTTGGCTCTGGCGGCGGCGGGGGGAGATCCTAACCTGGCTTAAGACCCGCAACCGCGGGGTGAAGCTGGCGCTGGCGGGCACCGTCGGCGCGGTGCTGCTGCTGGTGCTCGGCACGGGCGTCAAGGCCTACGATTACGTCATGTATGACAATGACTTCTGCAGTGGCTGCCACATCTTCGTGCCCAGCGGTCAGCTTTTCGTCCATCCCGACACCGGCAATTACCTGTTGGTGAACAAGCCGGAGGGAAAGCATGACACCCTGTCGTGTCACGCCTGCCACCCCTTCAGTATCCGGAATCAAACCAAGACACTGGTCAACTGGATCGCAGTGCGGCCGGAGAAAATTCCACCCCACGCCAAGGTGCCGCGTCAGATCTGCGAGGAGTGCCATGTCACGGGGGAGGCCAAGGAGAAATGGAAGCGAATCACCACCACCGCGGGGCACCGAGCCCATTTGGAATCCGATTCGGCCGCGCTGGAAGACGTCGCCTGCCTCACCTGCCACGCGCGCACAGCCCACCGGTTCCAGCCGGCCGATACCACCTGTGCCCAGAAGGGTTGCCATCTCACCGACGACACCAAGATCAGACTGGGTCGCATGGCAGCGCGATTCGATCCGGCCAACCTGCGGCCGCGACCGAACGAGGAGCAGCTCTACTGTAACTCGTGCCACCAGTTTACGGCTGACGCGCAGTTCGTATCCATGGACTCGGCTTTCGGCGCGCTTCGGCCCAGTGAGCGCCAGTGTTTCGGCTGCCACGAAATGCGCCAGCTGCTCGCGAGCTTCGATCCGGGCAAGGACCCCCATGCGGGAGGATGTGGGATGTGCCACAACCCCCACACGGATGTACGGCCGGCGGCGGCGCTCAAGTCGTGCACCGAAGCAGGGTGTCACTCCGATTGGCGAAGCGTTGATTTCCACGTGGGTGCAGCGCATCGGAAGGTGGCGGCACGTTGCCAGACGTGCCATTCACCCCACGCGGCGCGGGTCGATGCCAGCGACTGCACCGGGTGCCACAAAGAAGTGGGTAGACAGGGCGGACGCATGCGCCCGCCGCTTCCATTCGATACCACCAAGGCACTTGAGCAGTCGTCCCGCCTCATCGAGCCCGGCCGGTCAAGAGGCAGGGGAGACGCGCCGCCACCGGACGATCCACCGGGGAGCCGCACTATGACACCGGCCTCCCCCAGCGACACCTTCTCCCACCAACGTCACCGCCGACTCGCCTGCCTCACCTGCCACGATCTTCGCGCCAAGGCGCGGCCGCTGACGTTCGAAGTGCCTCGTGGGTGTCAGATCTGCCACCACCAGCGTCCCGCCGCGAGTAAGTGCTCTGCCTGCCACCGGGATTCGGAGCTCGTCGATCCCGAACCGGTATCCGTGCAGGTGACCGTCTCCCGCAACAGTCCGCGGGTCCGGGAAGTGAACTTTGCCCACCAAACCCACCGCGAGCTCCCCTGCGTTAAGTGTCACCAGAGTCCGGTTAGCCTGGCTCCCACGGCCGAAGCTGCGAGTTGCACCGCCTGCCACGACGACCACCACGCAGCCGACCGGGACTGCGCCAGTTGCCATCGTACAGCGCAGATCATAACCGCCCACAAACCGCCGGTGGACGCCCACCGGGCCTGCAACCAATGTCATGTTTCAACCACAGTGGCGGCGCTGACGCCATCGCGCTCCTTCTGTCTGGCTTGCCATGATCCCGAAGTGGACCACTATAAGCCGAAGGAGTGCACTGTGTGCCACCTGCAGGCCACGCCGGAAGGATATCGGCCCCGCCTATCCGCAGCCGGTAGTCGCCCATGACATGGCGGCGTCTGCTCCCCGCCCTGCTCGGTGGGTGGCTAGTATGGCTCGTTGCCGCGAATGCGCATGCCCAGGGATATCGCCTGCGGATCGATGCGCAAACGCAGCGCGCCGCGTTCCGCGGCGTCACTCAGGACAGCATTCCTGCTTCCATCGCCGTTCCCGCTCCAACCGGCGGGCTACAGACGCCGGATGGAATCGCCGTCCGCTGCCAACCCGGCAGCTCATACTGTTTCTTCTTTCGTCCCGGTCCTTACCGTCAGGGTGGACCTCTGGTCACCAGCGCTGACTTGACATTGTGGGGCCTGGGTGTCAGCGGATTGAGTGTTCGGGTGAATGGGCGAGCGGGCGTGGAGCTGGGAAACAGTGACTTCTGGCCGGGGACAGAGCCGCCCCTTCAACTCCTGGAGGGATACGCAGAATACGCGAGGCGTCGATTCACCATTCGGGGAGGGCGGCAGTTCCTCACCAATCGACTCGGAATCGTCGGCATCGATGGCGGGCGCTGGGTAATTCGATCGCCTCGGTTAGGCCTCGAAGCCGAGGCGTATTTTGGCTGGGGACTGGCTCGGGCCACGGCACTCACCATCTCGAGTTCGGCTCTCAATCCCTTGGATGACTTTCAGCCGAGGCGGCGACAGCTCGTGGCTGGGGGGGCCCTGGGATGGGGCGCACGAGACGGCAACATTCGGCTGGATTATCGGCGTGAGGTGGAGCGGGAATCCCGCCAGTTCGGCTCCGAGCGGGTAGCGCTATCAGCCGAGCTCCACCTAGCGACCCGGTGGGGCTTAGCAGGAGGTGTGGAATACGACCTCGCGAACACCTGGTTCGGTACCGCCGATGCGACGCTGCGCTATACCGCCCGCCGGGTAACGGCCATTTTGGGGGCGCGACAGTACCGGCCTCACTTCGATCTCTGGACCATCTGGGGGGCCTTCAGCCCGGTACCTTACCATGCCGTGAATGGGTCCGTCTGGGTCCGTCCTATTACCCGGCTGGAGCTGAGGGGACGCTGGGAGCGGTACGCCTTTTCTTCCGCCGAGGCCGAGACCCCACTGGTTGACGTTGTTGACGATGGATGGCGCTTTGCCGTCGGCGCATCGTTCCGTCCCAACACGGTCTGGACCTTCGATGGCGGATACCGCAAGGAGTCCGGCCCGGGGGCATCCTCCAACGGCTTCGAGGCGAGCATCAGCGTGGCACCCATGCCGGAGCTGACGCTGACGGTCTACGGCGCCACGCTGGAGCGCCCCCTGGAGTTTCGGTTCCAGGAGACGGGAGTGGAGGTGCTGGGGCTGGATGCGGAGTGGAGGCCCAATGCACGGGTGCGACTCGCTCTCGGTGGGGCTCACTACGGCGAAGATCGCCGGCGGCCGGATGCGAACGCGTTCGATTGGAATCAGACTCGCCTGAATGCCAGAGTCTCCCTCGTGTTCGGGAGCGGTGCTGATCGAACGCTCCTGCCGCGGGCCCTGCGGCCACGACCACGCGCGGGCTCCCGGTGAGGCTGCTAGGGCACGGCTTCGCTCTCGTCTGGCTCTTGGGAGGAAGCCAGCCAGGCTATGCACAAGTCAGCCAGCAGCACTTTGATCACTATCAGCATCGGCAGGTCTTTCCCAGTTGCAGCACCTGTCATGCCGGTATCGAGACTGCGGGTCGCGAGATCTGGCCGACTCCGGCCGACTGTGCCAATTGCCATGATGGCAAGGTTGAAGAGAAGATCGAGTGGCGGCAACCGGCGGCCCTGCCGCGCACCAATCTCCGCTTCGCCCACGGTGACCACGCCGAGGCGGTGCGCCGCGCGGATCGCGATACGGCAGTGGCTTGCCAGTCCTGCCATTCCCTGCCGGGGGATCGGATGCGAGTTCGACTCGCGGTGGTGCGCAGCTGCTTCGACTGTCACCGGATTCAGACTGCCCATTTCTCGGCACCGGATAGCAGCTGTGCCCGTTGTCACCTGCCGCTGGTCCGGGCAACTCGTCTCACCCGCGAAGATGTGGCTGAGTTCCCCACTCCGGAGTCGCACGAGCGGCCGGGCTTTGTCTCCGATCTCCATGGCAAGCTGGCCCGCGCCGGCAGCAGAGGTGAAAGAGTTTCAGCAGCCTGCGCTACGTGCCATGCCCGCGACTTCTGCACCGAGTGTCATGTAAATGCTCCCGAGGTACCGGTCATCCAGGCCCTGGGGCCGGATCCGCGCTCCACCGCTCTCAAAACCGAGCTGAAGGCCCCCCCAAGCCACCGAGACCCGGAGTTCGTGCTCCGCCACGGTGGGCTCGCCCGCAAGTCCCCGTCCTCCTGCGCCTCCTGCCATACCCAGGAGAGCTGCCTTGCCTGCCACATGGCAAAACCGGACGCAGTACATGCCCTTCCGGTCGCTGGGCCGGGACGCGGAAAAGGGGCACATGTGCGGCGGCGACGCCCGGTATCCCATGGCCAGGACTTCTCGGACACCCATGGCCCCCTCGCGGACGCCCGACCTCAATCGTGTGAGTCGTGCCACGTGCGGCCGCAGTGCTTGGACTGCCATCGTCCCAATCCGGCCGATGCGACGCCGGGCTATCACCCGGCGGGGTTCCTCTCCCGCCACGCCGCGTCGGCCTACTCGCGGGAGACCACCTGCAACGACTGCCATAGCAATGGGCAATTCTGCGCGGACTGCCATGTGAAGGCGGGGCTGAGTGCTCGCGGGCAGTTGAACGCCGGGTACCATGACGCCAAAGGATCGTTCCTGCTGGGACACGGTCAGGCGGCGCGGCAGAATCTGGAGAGCTGCGTGGCATGTCATGCGGAACGCGACTGTTTAACCTGTCACTCGGCACTCGGCGGACGCCGCTTCAATCCTCATGGCCCAGGCTTCGATCCCGCAACCCTCAGGCGCAAGAACTCGCAGAGCTGTACGGCCTGTCATGGCTCGCTTATTCCCGGCACGGCTCCGTGAAAAACCTCATCCAGCTTTAACCTTGGCTTCAGGGGTGAGTTGCTATCTTCCGGTCGCAACATCGGATCACATGGAGGTGATATGCGAGTTGCGAAGCTGGCCCCCATCACGGGGAAAGTAGGCGAGGAAGTCGAGCGGTTCTTCGATCGCTTCCTGCCGCCCGGGTTCATGAATGAACCCTTCATTGCGCCGTTCCCGTACGAGACCGCGGGCACGGAGTGGTTCCCGATGCTGGACCTCGCCGAGAATGCCGAGGAGTTCATCGTGCGGCTCGAGGTTCCGGGAGTCCACAAGGAGAACCTGGACATCAACCTGACCGGCACGCTGTTGACGATTAACGGCCGCCGGGAGTTGGTGACAGAGGCCTCGGGTGAGACGTACCTGCGCCGGGAGCGCGAGGTCGGGAAGTTCGTGCGGACAATCCGCCTGCCTGCGCCGGTCGTGGAGAAGGAGGTCAAGGCTACCTACCAGGATGGGCTGCTGGTGATCCATCTGCCCAAAGTGGCGCCTGCGGTGGCCAACCGGATCGTGATTAAGTAGTAAGTCCGGCAGTGACCTTCGGGCCCCGGCAGCTGCGGGGCCGTTTGTTTTGTCGGCCCCGGAAGTATGAAAGCTCTTTCATCCGCAGTTCAGCTTTGCCGGTAGGCTGCCTTCCCAGATTGAAGCAGGTACTCGTCGAAGCGCTAACCCGGGAGGAGCCATGCTAGTCCGCGAGCTGATGCAGAATCATGTAAGAACCGTGAGCCTGGACTCGCCGGTCAACGACGCCGTCCTCACGATGGCCGATTCCCACATCTCTGCATTGCCGGTCGTGGACGGCACAGGCCGAATGGTGGGGGTCATCTCGAGCACCGACATCCTGACCTCGGAGGCGGAGGCTCAGGACGCCGTAGCTCGCGAAAACCTCTTCGAAGGGACGATGGTGGGGGAGATCATGACCACGCATCCGCTGACCGTTTCGCCGGACGAGGACGTGAGAGAGGCCGCGCAGCAGATGCTGTACGCCGATATCCACCGGCTGTTCGTCACCGAGGGTGAAAAGGTGCTCGGGGTGATCTCGACGACCGACATCGTCCGCGCGGTCGCAACGGGACGCCTGTAGAACGTTTCAGGATGGCTTCACGATCTCATCAGAAAGCCGGTGCTAGTCTGGGAAGGCAGATACGACCCTCTCACGGTGAGTCCGATATGGCTGCGACAGCGTTGATACCCGAGATGACACTACCTATCGAGCCCCGTCTGAGTATGGTGCTCACTCCGATCCACGATGACTGGATGGCTGATGCCGATGGGTTCCTGGTACCGATCACGGACCCGAACGCCACCTTCTGGGAGCGGTGGGCCGCGGCACGGTACGCGGGAGATCTCTTTCAGGAGCGGTTCAAGCTGGAGGAGGCCTTCCTCAAGGAGCTCCATCCATTCCTGACGCCGGAGCTGAACGAGCGGCTCTGGATGCAAGTGGATCGGCTTGGCAGGTTGCATCGTGATCTCATTTATCTCGCCCACGAGCGAGGGAGCGCCCGAGAGCTCGCCCACAAGGCGCGCGAGCTGCTGGAGGCACTGCGGCTCTGGTATGCTGAAATCGAGCTCGCTCTCACGGCAACCCGCGAGTCCGACCTAGGGGTGGAAGGGGCCCGCCTTCTAGCAGAGCTTCGCAAGGGTACCACGACCAAGTGCTGTCTGGTCTAGGTGGTCGCCGTGAGAGCCGGTAGCCTTCTCCTGGTAGCTGCGGCGACCCTCGCCTGCGGCATCTCGCCACCTCCCCCCCCGGTGCCGGTACAGGGACGCCAGGACGATGTGACGGAACTGTCGGGCAAGTGGTCCGGGCGGTACTGGAGCAAAGAAACCGGCCGGCACGGTGTTATCCGCTTCACTCTTCCAGAGCACGCCGACTCCGGGTACGGCGAGGTCGAGATCACCTTCTCGCCTGCTCTTCATCTGCTTCGGGAGCCGACCGCTGACGAAGCGTTCGAGACCGAACCCTGCACTGTGATCGACATTCGGGTCGTGCGGGTGGAAGGTGACCGAATACGTGGAACGATGGTACCCTATTGGGATCCGGACTGCGATTGCCGGGCCACCACGGTCTTTGAAGGGAAAATTGTGGGTACCCGGATTGCCGGCACCTTCACCACTCGTCGCGCCTCCACGGATCGCCGGTTGCTGGCAGGCCAGTGGGAAGTGACTCGAGGCAGAGGAAAATCATGATCTTTCGGTCGGTTCGCCCCGATCATCGGGAGCGCTCCCGCGATCTTCCTGGAGACAGCTTCGTGCCATCGGCTCGAGGCGTCTTCACTCACGCAGTCACCATCCAACGCCCACGACGTGAGGTGTGGCCCTGGTTGGCCCAAATGGGTGCCGGACGAGCCGGGTGGTACAGCTACGATCGGATCGACAATGGAGGCAAACCTAGTGTCGATCGAATCGTCCCCGAGCTGCAGGAAATCGGGGTGGGGGATTTATTCCCGGCACTGCCGGGGCCACGGAAGGTTTCGTGGTCCTGGCATTCGAGCCGGAGCGCTTCGTGGTGCTGGGATGGCCCTCCTCCGAGGGTCCTCCCGTCGTGAGCTGGGCATTTGTGCTCGAGGAGCCTGCGCCGGGTATCACCCGGCTCATCGTTCGAGCCCGCGGGAGCGAAGGATATGAGCCCCCGTTTGGGCTCCCTCGCTGGACGGAGACGACCCTCGTCCGCCTCGGGCATTTCATCATGCAGCGTAAACAGCTGGTCGGGATAGCGGATCGGGCGGAGGCAGGCCACCACCAGCGAGCGAGTTAACTGCCTGGCTTCACTTCCTTAATAATGTGGTGGGAGCTGGGCCGTCGTTTCCATCCCGTGCAGCACCGCGGCGATGTGCATCAGCGGGTGCGCGACCAGTGCCGTAAGCGGGCTGCCGGTCAGCAGGTAACCTGCCGTAATGATTCCGTTCCCCACCAGCGGCTGAATCAGCGCGGGACCTCGGAACTCGGCAAAGCCGGCATGATAAAGCGCAGTGACCAGGAGACTGGCGGCCAGCGCAGCCACTCCCCACCTGAGCCGACGCACCGGGGTCCTCGGCTTCTCCCGTGCCATCGCAAATACGCCGAGCACCGGCACGACATTGAGTAGCACCGCATCGGCCAGCCCATATACCACTCCAAACCACGCGAGGGCGGCATACAGGCCAGCGCCTTCCGGCTGCGCGGACTCTGGCTGGGACAGCACTCCTTGCCATAGAAACAATCCCAGCAGAATTCCGAAAACCGTGCCGCTCCTCCACCGTCTGCGGAGCTGAACCAGCGGATCGATCCTTTGCAGTCGGAAATAGGCCCAGGAGAAGGCGGCCACCAGTACGCCATACAACAGGACAAATGTGCTCCGATCCCACTGGAGCCAACCTGAAAAGATCGCGGATATGGCAAATCCGAGTACACCCGCTGTACCGATCCAGAGCAGCAAACCGGGTGAAGAGATCTTCATAGGCATCTCCCGCAGTCTTCCACCGAGTGATTGTACTCTGTGGAGCCCTGAAGAGGAGGCACTCCAATGTTAATCGATCGATTTCTCCGGACTTTTGATGTTACCGAGGTGCATGAGATCCACGTGGAGGCGCCACCCGAGGCCACGTACAAAGCTATCCGCCACACCGACCTTCGCGATCCCATTATCGAGGTGCTGTTTGCTCTGCGCGAGCTCCCCAGGCGGATCCGCGGGGGAGGACGTGGCGTGCCAAGCGCACGACCGCACTCATTGACCTTCGATGACCTGACGACGACCCTCGGCTATACGTGGGTGCTCCTTGGGGAGGAGCCGGATGTCGAGTTCGTGATAGGGTCGGTGGGGAAGTTCTGGCAGCGTGACTATGGGGTGACCCCGGTGGCTGCGAATGATTTTGTTGCCTTCGACGAGCCCGGCTACGCCAAGCTTGCGCTTAGCTTCTCGGTCCGGCCGGCTGTTCCCGGTGGGTCGGTCCTGCGCTATGAGGCTCGGACTGCCACGACGGACGCGGTCGCTCGTGCGCGCTTCGGTCGCTACTGGAGAATCATTCGCTGGGGTGTGGCGATCGTCATGGTACGCGCGCTCCACCGGATCAAGGCCGAGGCAGAGCGCCAAGCTGCTGCGCTACTCGTCGGAGTGCCTCAATGAGGTCTACTCTCAAGCGTGCAGGACTGATCGTGAGCAGTGGGGCCGGTGCCGCGGCACTCATTGGCCTCGGCTATGTTGGCACTACCTGGGCGCGGTATGGCAGGTCGGCACCCAAGCCTGTGGATGACGTGCTCGATCGCTTCATGCCGCGCCATGAGGTTCGCGAGGTTCATCGGACGACGGTTGCCGCCCCGGCCGGTGTAACCTACGAGGCTGCCGAAGCACTCGATCTCCAGCATTCGCCACTGGGCAAGGCGATCTTCACCGGACGAGAGATCCTCATGGGGTCCACCCCCGGCCGCCGGACAACGCAGAGCTTTCTCCAGGAAGTCCGTTCCCTGGGTTGGCGAGTGCTCGCCGAAGAGCCCGGACGATATCTGGTGCTGGGAGCGGTCACCCAGCCGTGGAAGCCGGACGTCATATTCCGAGGGCTCCCGCCCGAGGAATTCGCCGCCTTTCACGAGCCGGGCTACGCCAAGATCGTGTGGAACATCGTGGTGGAGCCGGAGGGGCCGGATCGGTCGGTGTTTCGGACCGAGACCCGGGTCGCGACCACCGACCCCGAGTCACGCCGCCGGTTCCGCCGGTATTGGTCATTGCTGTCGCCGGGCATTCTCCTCATTCGAAGGGAGATGCTGAGAATGGTTCGCCAGGAGGCGGAGCGGCGACTTCGAACCCCGGCACATCCCATCTGACGGGCATAGGAGGACGGTGATCGGACGCGCCCTTGCTGTTTGGTTCGCCATCCTCCTGCTCGCAAGTGTAAACGGCGCGATCCGGAGTGCCTGGCTCATTCCTCGGCTCGGGGAGACGGCGGGACGCGCGGTAAGTACGCTGATGCTCTCGGGTGTGGTGTTCCTGGTAACCTGGCTCACGATCGGGTGGATCCGACCGGCCACCACTTTCGACGCATTGAAGATCGGGGTGCTCTGGCTGCTGCTCACGCTCGCCTTCGAGTTCCTGGCGGGACATTATGTGTTCCGGCAACCCTGGCCGGCGCTGCTGGAGGACTACGACATCAGCCGCGGGCGCATCTGGGTGCTGGTGCTGGTTCTGGTGCTGCTGGCGCCACTCTGGATCGCCCGCCTCAAAGGACTTCTCCCCGGCTAGCTCGGCTCAAGAACAAGGCCCGCGCTGCGGAGTCACGCGGGCCGTTCTCGTTCGCCACTCGGTCGTGGACCGCCATCGGCGGATGCGCCCTCACTGGGCTGCCACGAATCTGACCATTTGCTGGGTGAGCTGGCGAACGGGATGGGCGCCGAGCCGGGCGGGTCGGAAGACCGAGGCCCGGACCGCTGCCCGCGCGGCCGCCTCGAACGCGGAATGGGTCCTCTCGATCGCTCGGATGGATTGTGGTTCCACTCTCCCGGCTGTGTCGATCACAAACTCGACCATGACGCGGCCCTCCAAACCGGCTGCCTCCAGGCTCGGAGGGTAGCGAGGCATCGGTTGGGAGACTACGGCCGCCGGCTCGAACCCCTCCATAATGTTGGTTGCCTCATAAATGGCATCCGGATCCACCGGACCACGGCCTCCCACCACGCCATCCGCCACGCCGCCTTCGGTGCCGCGGCCAGTAAAGTCCCGCGGGTCGAGCGGCCGCTGGTGGAC
>JAICPP010000317.1 GCA_025929805.1 Gemmatimonadales bacterium
TCTCGCACGAGCGCTGGACGCGCCGCTGGCACGCCGCGCGCGCGGGCCTGCCGCAGTGGTTCCCCTGGCAGTTTCGCCACTGCGACGGCAGCCGTGCTCACGGCGTGGGATGATCCATACGGAGATCCGCTGCTGGCGGAGCACGGCGGCCATCTCGCAGCGGGGACGGTCCGGCTGGATAATCGTGGCGAGGTGGAGCGTTGGGCCGAGTGCCGAGGCGAGGAGCTGTCGGATCTGGGAGTCGTGCTGCGGCTGGTAGCGCTGCATGGCGCCAGGTACGTGCCGCGGATCCTGGGCGACTTCGCGTTCGTCGTCTGGGATACTGCCAGCCGCACGGGTGTAGCCGCCACCGACGCATTCGCAGTACGCCCGCTCTACTACTCGGAACGCAGCGGCCTCATCGCCTGGTCGTCCCGGGCCGAGCCGCTAGCCGCAAGTGAGCGGTACGAGCCCCGGTATCTGGCAGAGCTATTGACCTCGTATACAGCTCCGGCAGGCCTCAGCGTCTATGTCGGCGTTCATGCTCTTCCTGCGGCATCGCTGGCGAAAGTGGAACGGGGCGCCGTGCGCATCCAGCGGTATTGGTCTCCCGCGGATGTCGAGGTCCAACCCGCCTGGAGTGAGCGCGAGGCCGAGGCCATCGACACCTGCCGTGCCCTCCTGCTCGAATCAACCCGGATACGGCTGGCCGGCGGGCAGGAAACCTGGGCGCAGCTCTCCGGCGGCCTGGACTCGTCGTCGGTCGTGAGCCTGGCAGGATGGCTCGCCGACCAGGGCAACGTTCCCAGGTCCCTGGCAGGTACAGTTACCTATGTGGACCGGCAAGGCACCCAGACCGACGAGCGGGAGTATTCCGACGCTGTAGTCAGGCGTTACGGACTGACGAATGTGCCGATTGTCGATCCACCGATGTGGTATGACGAGACCTATCCGCCAGTTGCGCCCGATCAGCCCGGACTCGACTTCCATGTCCAGCCGCGCGAGCAGCGTCTGTGCCGCGCAGTACGAGCGGCCGGCGGCCGGGTATTGCTCACGGGATACGGTGGCGACGAGGTCTTCGCGAGCAACTTCCTGTGGTGTGCCGACTCGATTGCTGAGGGCCGGGGAATGCGGGCGCTGCGGGAGATCGCGCATCTAGCGGCCGCTCGCCGGGTGTCATTCTGGGAGCTGGCATATCGCAACGGGCTCATCCCGCTCCTTCCAGGAGCAATACGGGCCCAGTTGATCCATGATGACTCCCCTCCAGGGTCGTGGCTCGATCCTCTAGCGGTCCGGCGATATGGCAGCGGCAGGCGTGCGGCGGTACTACGCAGGAGCATGGGGAGGCTGGGGCGGAAGCACCAGTACGCGATAGTCAATGGAGTGCAGACACTCCAGGGAGTGGTACACGGCGGAATCCTCTCTGATGCCCTCGAGCTGCGACATCCTCTCCTGTACCGGCCGTTGGTCGAATTCGCGCTCAGTCTGCCGCATCAAGTGCGAGCCAAGCCCCATGCCCGGCGGTGGATCCTCAGGCAAGCGATGCGCGGTGTTCTTCCGGACAAGGTGCGAGCGCGGGTCGGGAAACCGGACACGAGCGATGTACTTGTGTGGTCCCTCGAGAACAGCCGAGCTCGCCTGGGCGGCTTGTTGGAGCAGCCGCTCCTGGCGGACATGGGCCTGATCGATCCCCCCAAGCTACGCGCTGCGTTTGACGGGACCAGAGTGGCAGAAGCCAATACCTTGGCGCGTCACATCGCACTATTCCCCACTCTTGCCATCGAAGCATGGCTACAGATCAGATCTGGCAGGTGGCCGCCTCCTGGCCGCCTGAGTTGCAATAGAAGAATCGGTAGAGATAGTGCTGGTGCAGTTGAAGTGCAATCACGAATGGTGAAGGTAGTTCAGTAGTCCGACATATCCCGTTGGGAACGGGTAAACACGGAGGAGTTTATGAAAAGAACATACATCGCTCCAACGCTGACAGTTGCCGGCGTGGTGCAGCAGACTCTCTCGGGCCCGGTGGATGGGAACGAGATCGCTCAGCCCTTAGCTAAGCGCAGCTAGACTCGCGGCCTAGGCATCGAGTCGTCATGTAGATGCTGGGCGTCCATCTGTCAGATCTTGATGATTCCACAACGGCGTTCACTGACTTACACGGAGCAGATCATGAAGAAGACCTACACGCACCCCGTCGTGGCCGCTGCCGGCCCGGTCGTACAGCACACGCAGTCCGGCATCGTTTTCGGGAATGAACTGGCACAGCCGTTGACCAAGTTCCGCATGCCCTGAGGGCA
>JAICPP010000171.1 GCA_025929805.1 Gemmatimonadales bacterium
CGGGTGTCGGCTTCCAGAGCGGCCTTGGCCGACGACATGCCGCCCCCGTATCCAGGAATGACCCGCTCGCCGGCCATATAGGTCAGTGATAGAAATGACCCGCCGCTCCGCATCAACGGGGCCAGGTGTCTCACCAGCGAGATGTTGCTGTACGCGCTCACGCTGACGGCGGAGAGATACCCCTGACGCGAGGTATCGACCAGCGGCGACTTGACCTCCGGCGCGTTGGCCAGGCTGTGGACCACGACGTCGAGTGGCGTCTCCCCGAAGTCGTCCCTGAGCTGAGCGGTCATGCCTTCGATGCTGAAGTCGCCTACTTCCTTGTAACGCTTGTTCTCCCGGATTTCGGCCGGTGCCTCCGCCAGGGTGTCGTAGGCGGCGTCGAGCGGGTAGATCCGTTCGAACTCCAGCCTGCCTCCCCCGGCGAGCTGCATCGACTGGTCCATCTTGCCCCGTTCGAGCAGCTTGGTGAAGATGCCCAGCGCGGGCGGCCAGCTCCCCAGACAGATGGTGGCACCGGCTGCCGCAAGCGCTTTGGCGATGGCGAATCCGAAGCCCCCATCATCGGAAACCCCTGCCACCAGCGCCCGTTTTCCCCTCAGATCGATAGCAAGCATCGGCCGTCCTCGGAGGAAGTCGCGCAATGTACGGCGGTATGGCGGTAGGGCGGTAGGGCTATTGGTCGCGCAATACCTCGAGCGGAGGATGGCGAACGACCTCACGGCTATTGGCCAAGCCTACCAGAACCGTGAGCGCCACAATGCCCAGGGCCAGCGCCGCCATCGGAATCACCGGTAGCGTGAAATCACTCTCGAACACAAACCGGGTGAGAGCCCAACTGGCAGCCACCGCGAGTACGACGGCAACGGCCGATGCGAGCAGCCCGAGCGAGAGATACTCGGCCAGCACAATCTTGAAAACCTGGGAACGGCTCGCTCCCAACGTTCGGAGAAGGGCTCCTTCCCGTACTCGCTGAAACCTGCTGGTGGCCAGCGCGCCGATCAACACCAGCATTCCCACGCCAAGGCAGAAAACGGCCATGAACCGGATGGCGAGCGCCACCCGGTTCACCAGACGCTCCAGCGATTCCTGCACCAGCGAAAGGTCCAGGGTAGACACGTTAGGGAACCGCTCAGCGATTCGCCGTTGAAACCGGCCCCGGTCAGCCGGGCTTGGAATCCGGGTCAGGGTGACCAGCGTCTGGGGTGCCTTTTCCAGCGCCCCGGACCCGAATACCACAAAAAAATTGGGTTCGAAACGGGCCCATTCGACTTCACGCAGGCTGGCCACCCGTGACTGAAGCGTGCGACCCTGGACGTCCCACACAATCTCGTCTCCCACCGCGATACCCAGCTCTTGGGCCAGGTCCTGCTCGACCGAGATGGGAACCGGTGATGATGATCCCATTCGGCTCCAGGTTCCGGCAATCACCCGCTCCGAGGGTACCAGCGTGTCACGGTAAGTAGAGCGGTACTCTCGACGGAGCGCCCAGCCTCCTGATGGATCCGTTCCGGTCGCGCTGTCTGCGCCGAGGAGACTCGAGACCGGCCGGCCCTTCACCGAGCGAATGCGCATCGGCACAATCGGGGTGGGACCGAGCAGCGGCAACCCCGCAGCGCGAAGCTCCCCGCGTACCCCTTCCATCTGGTCGAGTTGAATATCGAAGAGGACTAGGTTGGGCCTGGCCGGGCCGCCGGTGCTGCGAAGCTGATGGAGCAGGTTGTGTTGTATCAGATAGATCGTCCCCAGTAGGAAGGCCGCGAGGCCGATGCCAAGTATGAGCGTGGTGGTCTGGTTTGCCGGGCGGTGCAAGTTCGCCAGACCTTGACGCCACACATATGGCCAGCTCTCGGGAAGCTTCTGCCGCATGACCCGGGTGAGAGCCAAGGCAGCAGCCCACAACACTGCGAAGGTCAGTGCCACGCCGGCCGAAAAGCTGAGACCCTGCCTCCAACTCCCCACCTGGTGCACCGCAAGGCCGACGGTGCTCGCCACGAGAGTGAGACAGGCAAGGATCCACCAGACGTCTCGCCAAGTCTTTTCCGGCTCGATGACCCGGCGAAGGGCCTGCAACGGGGAGATCCGGCGCACGCCGAGCATCGGCAGCAGGCTGAACGTCAGGGTGACCCAGATTCCTGTGCCGATACCCAGCAGAATCGCATGCCAGGAAATGGTCGGGACTACATCCACTGGAATGAGTCCAGCAAGGAGCTGGGGAAGGAACCGCTGAATTGCGACGCCGAGCGAGGCTCCCACCAGGCTTCCTATCAGCCCGATGGCGGCGGCTTCGGTCAGATAAATAGCGAATGTGCGCCCCGAAGTTGCTCCCAGGCAGCGGAGCACGGCAATCGACTCGGAACGCTGCCGCACAAAGACGACCGCTGCGCTGGCAACACCAATCCCGCCGAGCAGGAGAGCCAGCAGCGCAACCAGGCCCAGGTAACCGGTCAGCCGGGAGAGCACCTCGTTCATGTTGCGCTGGCCGTCGGCCACTGTTCTGACCCGCACCCGTTCAGGAGCGAGGAGCGGACGATAGCGAGCCGCCAGCTGCTGAGCCGACACGCCCGCGCTGAGTCGGGCAAAGACCTCGTACTGGACCCGGGCGCCGAAACCAAGGAGTCCGGTTTCCTGGAGATACTGCGCGGGGACATAGACCCGCGGGCCCAGAGCAAAGCGAAAGCCAACCTCGCTGGGAGCCCTCCTGAGCGTAGCGGTAATGACAAAGCGGGCCTCGCCCAGGGCCAGGGTGTCACCGACCTGGGCTCCCAGGGCGGTCAGGAGCGACGGATCCACGATCACGTGCCGCCCGGTTTGAAGGGCACGCCATGCGCGGGTGGGCTCCGTCACGATCTCACCATAGAAGGGATAGTCGCCGGCCACCGCGGCGACCTGCACCAGACGGGTACCACTAGTCCGAGGGACGTATGCCATTCCCGCAAAGCTGGTTACTCTGGCCAGCTCAGCACGGCGCGAGAGCGTGTCCAGCAGGTCCTCTACTCGAGGAGAAAGCGGCTGCCGGCTCGAGATCGAGAGGTCGGCCCCAAGAAGGGCACGGGCCTGCTGGCTCACGGAGTCGCGCAGATTATTGGTAAAGGAGTTGATGGCCACCAGCGCAGCCACGCCGGTGGCTACGGTGCCCATGAGCAGTGCCATGCGGCGGGGCGCTGCTCGCAGCTCGCGCAGGGCCATGCGAATCACGAAGGCACCGCGGCTCATGCGGCTGTGTCGGCTACGATCCTGCCGTCGGCAAGACGAATGGTGCGGTGGGCCCTAGCCGCGAGGTCCAGGTCATGGGTCACCAGTACCAGAGTGGTGCCCAGCTCGTTGTTGAGATTGACCATGAGCTCGATGATCGTGGCGCCGGTATTCGCGTCCAGATTTCCGGTTGGCTCGTCCGCAAATAGCAGCCTCGGCCGGCTGCTGAAACCACGAGCCAGAGCTACCCGCTGCTGCTCGCCCCCGGAGAGCTGTGCCGGATAATGATGCTCCCTGCCCCTTAGGCCCACCCGGGCCAGGAGCTCTCTCGCTCGCGGTATCGCATCCGGTTCACCCCTCAGCTCCAAGGGCACCTGCACGTTCTCCTGCGCTGTCAGGGTGGGAATCAACTGAAAGGATTGGAACACAAAGCCGATCTTCTCGACCCGGAGTCGGGCTCGTTCATCCTCACTCAACGTTCCCAGGGCCTGTCCATCCAGGTGCACACTCCCCGCCGTGGGTTGATCCAGGCCCGCCAGCAGTCCCAGGAGTGTCGTCTTGCCACTGCCCGATGGCCCCAGGATCGCGAGAAATTCGCCCTGCTGAAGACTGAAGCTGATATCCTTCAGCACGGTGAGGTTCTGTCCACCCGAGCGGTAGGTTCGGCCCAGCGATTGGCAACGAAGGATGACATCAGACATTCACCAATGATACTCAGATACCTTTTTCTCTCCGGCTTGCTTGCCATGGTTGGTGCTTGCGAGCCGACCAAGGATGAAGCAGCCGCGACTCCGCTCCCACCCCCTCCCGATACCACGTCGCAGCAACCCCCGATCCTGTTCCTCGGCACCAGTCTCACGGCAGGGTATGGCATCGATCCGGAGCTGGCCTACCCGGCATTGATCCAGAAGAAGATCGACGCCGCCGGACTCGACTACCGGGTCATCAACGCCGGCGTCAGTGGCGAGACCTCCGCGGGCGCGCTCCGGCGGATAGACTGGCTCCTGCAGCAGCCAGTCTCTGTGCTGGTGGTGGAAACGGGTGCCAACGATGGACTCCGGGGCCTGCCGCCGGACTCGCTTCAAGCCAACATCCAGTCGATCTTCGACCGGGCCAAACAGCTCCAGCCCGCAGCCAGGCTGGTGCTGATCGGCATGCGGGTGCCACCAAACTACGGACTGGCATACAGCCGCCGGTTCGCGTCGATCTACCAGGATCTGGCCAGGGCAAACGGTGCGGCGCTCGTCCCCTTTCTGCTCGAGGGGGTGGGCGGGGTCGGCGCGCTGAACCAGGCGGACGGAGTGCATCCGACTGCGGATGGGCAGCGGAAAATGGCTGAGACCGTGTGGCCGGTGTTGGAGCCGCTCCTTAGGGAGGCAGAAAGGGCAGACAGAGCGGAAAAGGCGGAATAGGCGGACAGAGCCGAAAGCGAGCCTGAGTCGAAGACCAGCCTCAAGTCGGTGTGTCTCGTCCGCTTCTTCCGCTCGTTCCGCTCAGAACCTCCTTCAGTGTCTGCACGGCAACGTCGATTTCCTCCTTCGTATTGTAGTAATGCGGCGAGATCCGTAGCGCGGAGGTCGCGTGCTTTTCGTCCATGTCGATCACAGCATCTTCTCGTTCCGGCGAGCTGGTGTTGATCCCGCGGGCCCGCAACGCGAGCTTCACCTCCACTGCGTCCCAGCCTTCGATGGCGGCCGTCGCAATGGCGCAGAGCTCCGGCCCTCGGTCGAGAACCCGGGTTCCCGGCAGGGTTGCCAACCGTTCCCGAGCGTAGCCGGCCAACTCGCGCGCGCGATCCCGGGCGACTTCGAGGCCGACCTCGGCCGCGTACCGGGCAGCGGCGCCCAGGCCGAGCACCAGAGCGTGGGGAAATTCCCAGAACTCGAACCGTCGAGCGTCGGGCGTGAGCACGAACTCGTCGGCTTGAGTCCAGGTTGCGCCGTGCATGTCGATCAGTAGGGGGTGAGCCGCACGCTCGAGCATGCGGTCCGAGACAAAGAGGAAGCCTATCCCTCGAGGGCCTCTGAGGAACTTCCGAGCCGTCGCCGCCAGAAAGTCGCAGTGCACCCGCCCCACATCGATGGGGATCTGCCCGACTGCCTGACAGGCATCCACCAGGTAGGGAACATCAGCCGCACGGCAGATTTCTCCCACGGCTTCGACCGGCTGCACCAGGCCCGAATTCGTGGGCACCCAGGTCAAGGCAACCAGTGCGGGCCGGCGTCGGGCGATCATCTTTCGCACTGCTTCCGGATCTACGCCACCTTCCGGCGCATCGGGTGCACGGATCACCTCCACTCCGCGCCGCCGGGCGAGCGAGAGATACATGATCTGGTTCGAGGCGTAGTCCGCCCGACTGGTGAGCACGAGGTCGCCGGGACCCAGATCGAATGCGCTGAGCGCCTGGGCGAAGGCCAGGGTTGAATTCTGCAGCATGGCAATGTTCCGGGGCTCCGCGCGCAGTACAGCGGCGACCGCCCCATAGCTGGCCTGAATTGCCCCGGCCTGGCTCTCCGCTGCTTCGTAGCCGCCCAGGTCCTCCTCCAGCTTGAGGTGGGCACTCACGGCGTCGCGCACTACGCGGGGCACTAAAGCCGCACCGGCGTTATTCAGATGGACCAGCCGCGAGGATCCGGGAGTGTCCGCTCTCCAGCGAGTCAGTCTCCGGGCGGAGTCCGGGTGGGTTAGCGTGCCATCCATGAGCTCAACTCCTCGATCCCTCTCTCCCAGTAGTGGCTGATCCGGGTGGCTGCAGTTTCCCGATCGTTCCTTCTCAGTGCTTCGATGACTCTGGCGTGATGTTGAGTGGAGAGACTCACCCGGCGAGCGTCCCTCAGGTAGGCTCGCATGTACCGCCGGGGTACCTGCCAGAGGCTGGCGAGCATATGCCGCAATCGCTGGTTGGGACAGCCCGCGACCAGAATGCGGTGCCACTCCTCCTCCAGCGCCACGATTCGATCTACATCACCCCGGGTTTGAATCAGCTGGTGATCGATCTCGGTCAGGCGACTCAGCACATCTGGGGGTATGTCCGGCGAGCACCTCAGCGCGAGCGATTCGAGTGCGCTCAGGATGCCACCGACCTCTCTCATCTCATGGGGATCCAGTCCAGTTACTCGGAACCCGCGGCCCATGTCCGCGTCGAGCACACCCTCCCGAGCCAGTTGAAGCAAGGCCTCCCGGACCGGGGTTCGACTGACACCCAGCTGCCCGGCGAGGGTGGAGTCCTTGACCCGGGTTCCCGGCGCAAGGTCGCCTCGATGAACTCGTTCGAGGATTTCGTGGTAGGCCTGTTCTCGGAGCGGCTTACGAGTGATCACTGGAGGCTCGCATTTTGTATTTTGTATACAGTATGTAGCATTCAGGCTTACCTTCAAGGCCCCTGCGGCGCGACCCGAACGGTCAGGGCACCAAACCTGTCACCCGGACGCCGCGCATAGCGCAGATCCACGGCGTGCACCAGGTACTGACCATTTCCGGCCGGATGGACCATAAAGGTTGGGTAGCGGGCCCATCCCAGAAAACGCCGCAGAACCAGGGTTGATTCTGCTGTCGCGTACGCCGGGTGAGATGGCCGGCCGCGCGGAAACCTATGGATGTTCGCCGCTACCTTGGGCTCCTCCAGCCAGTGAAAGCTGCCGACCAGGTAATGGTCCTTCTGCTCTGCCACAAAGCTTCGGGTAAAGATGGTCAGTGGGAGCGGCCCCGCCATGACTGCGCCCACTGGTGAACCAAACCGGCTCTCCAGCGCCCGTGCAATCTGGGCTCGAGCGGCGGCTGCGGTCAGCCACATCGAGGCGGCATAAAATGCGAAGGAGCCCAGAGCAATACGCGCAGATCGGGTAGGTCGAAGCTCCTTCCCGTGCCCGCGCCTGGCCCAGAGCAGCCCACCTGCCAGCATCAGCCATACCCAGGGATCGACGATGAAGAGCGCATCCCCGTAGTACCACCTGCCGGAGAACGGCA
>JAICPP010000068.1 GCA_025929805.1 Gemmatimonadales bacterium
GCGCGGGGGCTGACACGTTCGTAGCCGGAACAGCGGTGTTCGGGGCGCCTGATCCGGCTCAGGCAGTGCGCGATCTCATCCGGCGCTGCGCCGTGAGAGTCTGAACGAGATGTCGAGGCAGTGGTTCCTAGCCGCCAGTCTGGCAGCGAGTATGGCCATCGGGGCCGCGCTCCTGACGAGATACGGCTTCGAGGTCGAGCAGGTGGCGGTGGGGACCCGGGCACCAGACTTTCGCGCCATCGATCTCGCCACCGGCGATTCGGTCTCGCTCCACCAGCGCTATCGGGGAATGGTCACTTTGGTCAACGTGTGGGCTACCTGGTGCGTGCCGTGCAAGGTCGAAATGCCGGCCATGGAAAAGCTCTATCAATCGCTGGCCCCTGAGGGCTTCAGGATCGCGGCCGTCAGCATCGACGAAGGGCCGCCGGAGGAGGTTCGGGCGTTTGGCCAGGAGTTGGGATTGTCCTTCGACCTACTACAGGACCGCAGTACCGGTATCCAGCGGCTCTACCAGACTACCGGCGTGCCCGAGAGTTTCTTGCTCAATCGTGAAGGCGTGATCGTAAAGCGCGTGATCGGTGCCCACGACTGGAACTCCCCCGTCAATCGTGAGCTCGTCGAGCGGCTTCTGGCTGAGCCCACCGGCCCCTCGTGACTCAGCTGATCCTGGCGATCGAGACATCTTGCGACGAGACCTCCGCCGCGGTGCTGCGCGTGGCCGGAGATGCGACAACCCTGGCGTCCCTGGTCATCCTCTCCCAGGACGTGCATCAAATCTTTGGGGGAGTGGTCCCCGAGCTGGCGAGCCGAGCCCACGTTCAAGCCATGGGGCCAGTGGTGGAACAGGCACTGGAGCAGGCCGCCGTCCGGCTCGATCAGATCGGTGCCATTGCCGTCACGGCAGGCCCGGGCCTGGTGGGTGCGCTACTGGTGGGAGTCATGTACGGGAAAACCTTGGCATTCAGCCTTGGTCGCCCGCTCATCGGGGTCAACCATCTCGAGGGCCATCTGTTTGCACCGACACTGGAGGATCCTGACCTGCAGCCGCCATTCATCGGGCTTCTCGTCAGTGGAGGTCATACCATGCTCCTGGATGTGCGGGCCTGGGGCGACTATCGCCTGCTGGGTCAGACCTTGGATGATGCGGCCGGCGAGGCATTCGACAAGGTGGCCAATCTGCTCGGTCTGGGCTATCCCGGGGGCCCGGCGATCGAGCGTCTGGCGCGGGAGGGTCGCCCCGGCAAGTTTCGATTTCCCTCCCCCATGCTCCACGAGCTCGACCGGGCGGGCGCCAACCAGTATGCCTTTTCGTTCAGCGGCCTCAAGACGGCCGTCCTGCGTTCAGTCCGCGATTCTCAACTCGAGGCTGAGCGGGATGCAGCTGGAGATCCTGTGCGGGCCGACATGGCCCGGGGATTTCAGGATGCCGCGATAGAGGTTCTGGTCGCGAAAACAGCCCACGCCACCGAATCGGCCGGGTACGACCTCGCCATGGTGGGTGGCGGCGTGGCCTGCAACCGCGCGCTGGTAAACGCCCTCCGGGAACGACTGGCGGGTCGCGCCAGGGTCAGCGTAGCTTCTCCCCGGCTGAACACCGACAATGCCGCCATGATTGGCGCTGCCGGAGCCTGGCGGCTGGCACAAGGCGAGCGCAGCGGGCTCGACCTTGAAGCTCGCGACGATCTTCCACTTCCCGGTTTGGTCTCCCACTCTCCCGGATCGCAGCCATGACGGTTTATCCGTTCGTCATCCACCTCGGACCACTCGAGATCACCGGTTACGGGTTGATGCTGATGGTGGCGTTTCTCATGGGAGGCTGGCTCATAGCCCGGCAATTACGGGAAAATCAGCTGCGGGAAGATTACGCGGCCGACATCGTAGCGGCCGCCGTCATTGGCGGTATCATCGGAGCCAAGCTCTGGTATGTGGCGCTCACGCGTGACCCGGGAGCGCTCTTCTCCCGGGGTGGGTTGGTCTGGTACGGAGGGTTCATCGGTGGCGCTGTGGCTGTCATCCTCAATGGCCGGCGGCTCAAGGTCCCGCTCCGCTGGACCATGCAGCTCACCGCACCCGCGCTCGCGGCCTCTTATGCACTGGGAAGAGTGGGCTGCTTTCTGGTCAACGACGATTATGGCAGACCGACCGACTTACCTTGGGGCATGCGCTTCCCGGAGGGTCTACCACCCTCCACGGCAGGCAATCTGCAGCAGCTTTTCGGAGTCGCGATTCCAGCCGGTATCGATCCGTCGACCGTGCTCGCAGTGCACCCAACTCAGCTGTACGAAGCGGCGGCGATGCTGGTGGCTTTTGCGGTGCTTTGGTCGTGGCGCAAGCGCTCGTATCCGGTGGGATGGATTTTTGGTCTCTACCTGGTCTTTGCCGGGATCGAACGATTCCTGGTGGAGTTCGTTCGGGCCAAAGACGATCGCCTCTTGGGTGCCTTTACCCTGGCTCAAGCCACTAGTGTGGCAGTCGTTCTGATAGGCATCGTCCTTTTGTTAATTTGGCGAAAGGCCCCGAGTCCTCCATCGGGCGCCTACCTGGAAACTGGCAGGAAGCCGGCTACGTCAAAAACTTAGACAATCACGTATCTTGATTTAATTCAAGAACTTAATACAAAAGCTCCAACTCCTGTACAGCCTCTAGACGAAAAGCTGCACTCGGAGGCCCTCCGGTCCTTCCGCATATCCCATTACAGCGTAGCCCTTTGCGAGAAATCGCTGCGTGGCATTGTGCTTGCTTCAACAGAAGGCAGGAAGCCATGCGGCTTCACCGAAAAGTGGTAGGTCGAAGAAGGGTGGAGCGGGCACTTCGGCCCGTCTCCGTAAACTCAGGGGGCGATCTACCACTCACTTATGCGGCGGCCCGTCGGTTAGACGGGCCGTTCGCACTTCTGGGATGGGCTAGGCCAGAAGGTCTCGCTCCGCCAGCAGAATGCCATCTTCATCGGCATAAAGAAACCTGCCCGGGCTGAAATTCACTCCCCCAAAGACCACGCTTCCACCCCGCTTCCCCTTCCCGTCTTTCCCGCTCCGCCGCGGTACCGTGCCCAGCGCCCGAATCCCGATGGCCACCTGGCTCAGCTCAGCCGAGTCTCGGACGCTGCCGTTGATGACCAGCCCAGCCCAACCACTGGCTTGCGCCAGTGACGCCAGCCGGCCACCCACCAAGGCGCAGCGCAAGGAGCCGCCGCCATCCACAACCAGGACCCGTCCTTGACCGGAGCTCTCCAGCACCCGGCGTACCAAGTCATTGTCCTCAAAGACCTGTACCGTGTCGATCCGGCCGGAGAACTTGCTCCGTGCGCCAAATTCGCGGAACCCGGGCGCGGCGACCTGTACTAGATCGGGATATGCATCGCAGAGATCCGCGGTGGTGAAATCCACGTCAAGGTCTGCCGGCGCGCGACTCGGATGAGTCCGTCATATCGGCCTTCATGCGTTCGACTTTGGCGCGCATCTCTCCCAAATCAGCTTCCATCCGCTCGAGGGAGCGCAGCAGCTCGAGACTTGCTTCCTGCGGAGTCGGTGGTCGGGCCGGCCGGGACGAGATCGGATGCCGCAGTTCCGCAGAGAAGGTCCTTCTACGCCGGCGGGGTTCGATGACGAAGGTCCAGAGCAGGCCGGCGATGAGCAGCGCAAGCAGAATTCCCTGGACCAGCAGGGACTCCATTGTGGGGTAGATCCCCAGCGATGGAACTCGGGGGGCGCCTGGTATGAACGTGGTCGGCAGAACTCCACCCTCCTGCAGCTCCGCCACGCCTTTCCCGCCGAATACGAACGCCATGTAATACAAAAACGCGCTGGTCACGCCGAAGAACGGCTTTAAAGGAAGCCGCACCCCGAAGCGGCTGATGGCCACATAAACCCCTGCCATAACGACGATCCCCAGGAGAATACCGGCGACGATAGGCATGGTGGCGGCAGTCGACCCGGCAGTCAGGAACAAGGCCTTATAGAAAAGCACCGTCTCGAAACCCTCGCGGTATACCGCCAGAAAAGCAGCGGTTGCCAGTGCCAGCCCCGATCCGCTGGTGAGCGCATCCTGCACCTTGCTCTTCACGAAGTGATTCCACTTGGCCACCTCCATCTTCGAGAGGAGCCAGTAGCTCACATAAAAGAGCACGACGGCAGCCAACATCATCGTCACGCCCTCGAGTGCCTCGCGCTTGGCCGGCGTGAGATGGAAGATCGTCTCCAGGGCAATGGCGGTCAGCAGGCTCGCGATGATGGCAGTCCCCACCCCGATGTTGATGTCACGTTTCCGATGAGCGGCTCCCATCTTGACCAGAAAGGTCATGAGCGCGCCGACCAGGAGGATCGCTTCCAACCCCTCGCGGAGCAGGATGACGAACGACTGAAGAAAGAGGCTCGCCGGAGAGAGCTGGTCGTTGAGGGTGCGCTCCGCGTTCTCCAGACCCGCGGTCAGCTGATTCCTGATTTGATCCAACTCGGATCCGGTCGCACCACCGGCCGTGCGGGTGCGTAAGGCCGCAAACGCCGCCTCCAGCTCGGCCGCCAGTGCAGGGTTCTTGGCTCGAACGGATGCTTCCACCTGCTCGAACGTCATGTAGGCATCGAGGGCCCGGGTACTGGCCGAGGGGTCGCCCTTGCGGGCCAAGACATAAGCGGACTCCACGTGTGCGCGCACCTGGGAAAGCGCCGGGGCAGCCGAGCCAGTCGATGCATCCGGCTGAAACGCTCGAACGGACGCTAGCCGCGCCAGCGCGACAGTCGAACCGCCGGATTCACCTAAGGCCGCAAGCAGCTCGTCGTCGGACATCGGGCCGGTGGTGGCAAAAGACTGAAGCGGAGGAGGCACGTCTCCGGAGCCGGGTGGCAGCCGTAGCAGGCTGGCGTAAACGGCCGCCGCCCAGCGGTCCTGAGGAGAAAGGCGAGATTCAAAGGCCGGCATCGCGGTGCCGACAACTCCGATGCTGATCTTTCGGTAGAAATCGAGGGGGGACTGATCTCGGAGCATCTCCGGATCAGAAAGAATGGAGGGCTTGGGGTTCAAGCTGCGGGCCAGCGGACCATCGCCCTGCCCCCCATCGCCGTGACATCCAGTGCAATTGCTCCGATACACTTCCGCCCCTCGAGCCAGCGACGGGGCTTGCGCGGGTATTTCGTCCAGGGCAATGCCAAAGTGCGCGGCAAGTGAATCGCCCAGCTGCTTTACCTGGGCATCGAGCGTGTCGGGGGCAGCCAGCCCCTCAACCAGTCGGATCAGCGAGTCTACCGTCCGAATGGTTTGGGGGCGGCCCTCAGCGGAAAGCAGGGCTGCCGTGCGACGGGATTCCTGGAGAAAGAGGCGGGCTTCGTCCACCTCCGCCTGGGAGACCACGCGCCCGTTCGCTATGCCGATGCGGTATTCCTGCGCAGCTAGCTGAGCTGTCGCTGCCACCCGCCGGACCATTGAGACCTGGTTCTGCGTGGGCTCTTGCTGGAGGGGAACTGCCAGGACTGCGACAGCAAATGCGACGGTGTGGGCGATGAGAATCATTTTCACCTAGTTTTGAGATCGCGCCTCAAACTAGAGTGTTTCGGTCGGAATTAACAGAGGGATGTTAAGGTGCTTCTACGATGGCTATCGCTCCGGCCGAAACTGCCGAATGGGTGAGAGAAATCTTGATCTGGAGACCGCCGCTCTCCTCCGACACCTGAGCCGCCAGCCCATGCAGCCGGATTGCCGGACGACCTTCCTCATCCCTGGACACCTCGATCTCCCTCCAGCCCACGCCCCGGGCTCCAGGGAGCGCTTGCATGGCTTTATACACTGCCTCCTTGGCGGCTATACGGGCGGCAGCATGACCCGTCGCATCTGGGCGGGTGGCGAGATACTGCCGTTCGCTATCAGAGAAGAACCGAGTCATTGCGTGCTCCCCCTTGTTGGCCAGGAGCCGGCGGATCCGCTCCAGATCCACGAGATCGATTCCGACACCGACGACGGTCACAAACGGGACCACCAGAGCTCGGCCAGCGTTTTTAGCGGCTCCGGCACCGGCAGGTACCCTCCGAGGAGGAGCCCCCAGTAGCTCAAGACCAGGAGCACCAGGAGGGTAACCATCCACAGCGGCCATTGCGGCCGGCGCCAGGTACGAACCCGCTCGATCTCATCCTTCCAACGCTGCTGCTCGATCTTCATCGCATCGACCAGCGTGAACCAGGCGGATTCGAGCCGTCGCGCGGTAGTGGCAAGGGCCGTCTGCCATTCCTCCTGGCCCAGATTTCCGCGGGTGCCGGACGCCGACGCGGCGGGGACAGTCTGTTCCAGGGAGTCCAGCGCACTCACGAAGGTCGCACCACCACTGCCAATGCGTGCGCCAATCGCGCGCACATCTTCGGCGTCGAGCAACACGCTGGCCAGTCGGCCGGGGGGCAGCCGCGACTCAGTTGCCGCCTCCCGAAGCCGGTCGTTGACCACGTCGGCAACGCGGTGAGCAGCGGCCCCGACCGCCTTTTCCCAAAGCTCCAGCCAGGCTACCCGGCCCAGGGACGTGATGGCGCTCTCCCGGTCACCCGCAGCCAGGAATGCGCGAGCTGCACCGGCCACATCGAAGATGCGAGTCACCAGATCCAGGCGGATGTCCTCGAGCACGATGGCGAGAGCACCAGGATCGGAAGGAGCCACCGGTGGGTCGGCCAGTCGGCCCAGGGAAGGCCCCAGCTCGGGCAGCGTCACGGCAAGAGCTCGAACATCAATCAGTGATCGAGCTCAATACCCGCTCGGTATCACTGAGGTCCTCAAAAACGGCGTAGGGCCGGCAGGCCTGAAGATCGGCTCGGGAATAGCCGCCGGTGGCCACGGCGACGGCTCTGGCATTGATGCCCGACCCGCACGCGATGTCGGCTGGGGTATCGCCGATGATGACGACCTCGTCTCCAGCAGGCTCCCGCCCGAAAAAATGGGCGGCTCGGCGCGCGGCGATTGGTGGCAGGTCGGGCCGGTGCGCCGCATCAGATCCAAAAGCACCAACTCTGAACCGCGTGGGGTCGATGCCTCCGGACTGCAGCTTGAGTGCGGCTCCGCGAGCGACGTTCCCGGTGAGAAGCCCGAGAACGACTCCCTCCTCCTGTTCCAGGCGGTCGAGGAGGCGGTGCACCCCGGGCATCACAGTGGTGCGAGTGGTTGGTCGCTGGAGCTCAGCGGCGAGCAGCTCGACATAGCGGCGGCAGATCGCCTCGACCCGCTCGTCGGAGGGTGGGATGCGCTCGCCCGCTGCCTCGAGCAGCTCCGCTACGATTTGAGGATCGGTCTTGCCACCAAACCGTACTCCCCTGAGAGCACGGCTGTTTCCGATTTCCTCAGCGATCGCGGCGACGATCGCCCGCCGACCCGCGCCCGAGGTAAGGAGAAGGGTCCCGTCGATATCCAGCAGCACGAGCTTGGTCGCGGTCATGGTAGAGCGATTCCATTCACCTGTCTTCCAACCTCCGGACCGCAACCAGACGTTCGCGAAGGCTGGCCGCCCGACTTCCCGGCAGCCAGGATTCGACCAGCATTCCACCACAAGAGAGCGTGGAGTGAACCAGCGTGTCGGCTTCCCCGGCAAAGGCCACGTGGGTAATGCGGGCACCCGACTCAGCCCGGAAGAACAGCAGATCGCCGGGCCGGGGAGCCTCCAGGGGAACTGATGTGCCGTGTACCGCCTGTTGCGCGGAGTCTCGCGGCAGGGCGATCCCGCGGGCGGCGAATGTGGTTTGCACCAGACCGGAACAGTCCACGCCCCAAGGTGTGACCCCGCCCCACTGATACGGGCTGCCAAGAAAATGCTCATAGGCCCAGCGTTCAGGAGCCTTGGCCCGTGCAGCTCTGACCACTTCGCTCAGCTCGCGAATGCAACCTCCAACCACACGCCCTCGTTTGCCATCCGGCAGGCGAACGATGTCATCACCGAGGACGACTCGCGCGCGCAGCGGGAGCGGGATCTGGGAGCCGCCGACACGGACCACAGCTCCCTCGCTCCAGCCGCTGGCGTCCGACTCCCACTGCTCGGCCAGCAGGTCCTCGACTTCGAGCAGGTAGCCCGAATGAATCCAGCCATCGTACTCATCCGCGCGGGTACACACTCTTCGCCACTCACCGGTGCGCTCTAGAACCACGGCGGTCTCTCCCAGCACGAGCTGGGTGACCTGTTCCGCCCGTACGTTGGCCTGAGCCAGAACCGGGGCAATGGCGGCCCGCGCTATGACCGAAGCCATCAGACTGAGGTGCTCTGCTCGGTTTTGGGTCGGTCGTCACATTCGCGGCAGAGGGTGACGCCCCGGAAATTACAGATCAGGCAGATGAACGTGCCGCATTTGGCGCAGGGATAGCCCTCGGAGGCTCGCTCCTCGCGGCCACAAGCGCGGCAGGTCATCCCTTCGTGTTCGTGCAGTTCAGGCATGGGAACGCTCAGCCGGTGATGTTGTAGCGCTTGATCTTGTTGATCAGGGTCGCTCGGGAGATCCCCAGCTCGATCGCTGCCCGGGTGCGGTTCCCGGTGTGATGCTTCAGCGTGCGCTCGATGTGCTGCCGCTCCAGATCCTCGAGGCTGAGAGGCGTGTGCCGGCGATCGCCGAGGCCGGGCCGAGCCCGGAACTCACCCGGTAAGTGCTCGACACTCACGACCGGCTGTCCCCGACCCAGAATGAGCGCGCGCTCGAGGACATTGCGCATCTCGCGCACATTGCCGGGCCAAGGGTACGTCAGGAGGCGCTCCAGCACTTCACTCGAGAGCGCCGGCGGCCCATCTGGCAGCTCGGCTTGAAGATCCCCCATCAGCCGGGTAATCAACGCCAGGCGATCCTCCCGAGAGCGGTCGCGGACGGCCGGCAACGTCAGCGGCATGACGCTCAACCGATAGTAGAGGTCTTCCCGGAATGTGCCGGCCTCGACTTCGGCCTGAAGATTCTTGTTCGTGGCCGCAACCAGCCGGACATCGACGGTAATCTCCCGGGTGCCGCCCAATCGGCGGAAGGTCTTGGTCTCGAGCACTTTGAGCAGCTTCGGCTGGAGCTCCGGAGCGAGGTCGCCAATCTCGTCGAGGAAGATGGTGCCGTGGTCGGCTATTTCGAAGAGTCCCTGTTTGCGGTCCTTGGCATCAGTGAAGGCGCCTTTCTCATGCCCGAACAGCTCGGAATCGAGGAACGTGGCATTGAGCCCGGCGCAATTCACCTCGACGAAAGGAGCCTTGGCTCGGGGACTCAAGTCGTGAATCATGCGAGCTACCCACCCCTTCCCCGTCCCGCTCTCGCCATTCAAAAGCACGGTGGTGCGCTCGCTCTGCGCCAGCAGGGCCACCTGATGAGCGAAGTCCTGCATCCCGGACGAGGCCCCCAGTGAGTCCAGGCCGTGCCCGGGGGCGCTCTGAACCAGTAAGGCCTCATTGATCCGGCGGAGTCGCGCCTTGTCGGCTACCCGCGCGGTCGCGGCGGCCAGATGTTCCATGTCCACCGGTTTGCTGAGAAAATTCTCGGCTCCCAACTGCATGGCACGGACTGCGGTAGCGACATCGGTCTGGCCGGTCAGGAGGATGACCGAGGCGTCCCGCTGGCGCAGGTGCTCCAGCACCTCCATCCCATCCATGCCGGGAAGGGCTAGGTCGAGGATGACAACTTCTGGTCGGAGCCGGTCGAACGTAGCCAGACCGGCCTCGCCGCTCAGCTCGCGGGTTACTTCATAGCCCAGGCGCTCGAAGTAGTTCCCAATGCTGCGCAGAACGTCGACATCGTCATCGATCAGCAGGACCGAGCCGGCCATGAGACTTTCCTAAGCTGACAGGAGGAAACCCACCAGAAATTAGTCACTCGCCGGGGCTACGCCATGGCGGACACCGGGAGGCACCATAATGCGAATGGCAGCCGGCACCACGCTGGCGGTAAAAGGGGTCTCTCCTCCCGGCTCTCCATCCAATTGGACCGGCTGAACTTGCTCGGACATAACCTGGACCTCCCGCCCGCGGGCGTGGCCGACAAAGGTGGCTCCGCCGGACAAACTCGGGCCGGTCCTGAGGAGGTCCCAGACTGCTCGGACACTCTCCGAAAAGTTATCGGCCCGCATGACCACGACGTCGAGGATGCCGTCGTTGGGGGTGATACCGGGCCCCAACCGCACCACCGGGGGGATCACCTCGCCACAGTTGGCCACCAGCACCATGGCTGCGTGCGCCTCGTATTCCACGCCATCGATGATGATCTCGTAGGACGCGCTTCGGAGGTTGGGCATGAGCCGCAGGGTGGTCGCCACGTAGGCAGCCATTCCCCAACGCCGCTTGTGCTCGGACAGGGTCGCGGCCATGACCTGGGCATCGTAGCCCGCTCCGCAGGCTACCGCGAAATACTGCGGTCCGGCCGGACGCTCCACCCGGCCCAAGTCGAAAGGGCGAGGCTGTGCAGTCAGGAGGGCACGAGCCGCACGGGCCGGTGAGGCCGGAATGCGCAGGTTGCCGGCCAACAGGTTGCCGGTGCCGCCCGGAATTACGCCGAGACACACCTCGGTTCCCACCAGAGCCGCGGCGGCCTGCATGGTGGTTCCATCCCCGCCGAACACCACCACGACATCCACCGCCTGTGACACGCCGTATTCCGCGAGCTCTCGGGCATGGCCCGGTCCTCCCGTGGCCAGTACCTCCACGTCCCAACTTCCGCCACGTAGCGTGTTCGCTACGGTTGTGACTGAGGCCTGTGCCGTGCGCGCCGCCGCAGGATTGGCGATGAGCAGCGCGCGAGTCACCTCAGAATTCCCGTTCCCACCTGATGTCGGAGCCGATTTGGTAGGTATTCGATGTGGTGATGCCGAAGTTGGCCCGGCAGGATTGGAGGGTGGGCTCGACGCTGGTCTGCAGGCTCCATTCGCGGCTGAACCGGAACTCCAGGCTGGCACCGAAATTCCGGGAGCTGAACTGCCCGATGTTCTCCGGACAAAAGCCCGCGTTCAGCGTCAGGAAGGTCTTGCTCCCGAGCTGCCAGCCCGCTGCCAGCTGGGTGAGCGCCTGAGTTCCACTCCCACGCGCCACCCCGGGTCGGATCTCGATGAGATCGAGTGGAACTCCAAGATCCTGAATGAGCGCTCGTTCCAGCTCGCTGGATAGAGCGCTGGAGAAGTAGGCCAGACCTGATTCCAGCACATTCTGTTGTCCCAGCCGCGCCGCCTCGTTAGCCGGGTATCCGGTCACCAGATACGAGACCAGATCGGTTTCCGAGATAGGAGGATTGAACGTGCTCTCGAGGTTGACCTTGGGCGCATAGAGAGTGCCGCTGATGTTGGCTATCACCGGAACTTCCTCTCCCCGGACGGCCCGGACAAGGTGAACGGCGCGGATATCGAGCGCACCGTTGAGGTCGCCAAAGTACCGCACCGATCCGCGCTCGACTGTGAAGTCACGCGTAATCGGGCCGATATGGAGCGTGTAGCTGCCTCGAAGGGCGTCCAGGGTACCCGATGGGGCATAAGTCTTCCCCGTCTTGCTCAGCTGTACCTCGCCATCCAGCTGGATGTTGGCCTCGTTCGAGCGGAGCCAAACGTCGGATCCCAGCTGCACTGCCAGATTCTGGATGGTAAGGGAGTCCAGGAACCGATTCTGGAACTTGGTTCCGACAGCGAGATTCTGGCTGCGCAGCAGGGTTGTGTCGACCAGGTCAGCGATGATGGGGTCTTCCAGATCGATAATGCGCTTGCTCACCAGATCGGCGAAGTACAGAACCCCGCTGTTGGCGGTGAGATCACCCGTGAGGGTGGCCTGGAATAGAGGTCCCCGGAGCCGCAGGTCACCGGTGCCGGTCAGAGTCAGAAAGTTCTCAACATCGAGGGCGCGAAACGTTTCTGCTCTGAATGCGAGATCCAGGACGGGTCGGGAGAGATCCACCAGCCTGACCGAGCCGGTGATGCCCAGGCGGCCTCCGCCGCTTCGCATCAACAGGGTGTCCAGCACCAACGATTCCCCCTCGAATCGGGCTCCCCCGTGCAGATCCTCGTAACGCACGCCGAGGCCGGGCAGAGACAGCGCGCCGCGGGTGATGTTTGCCGCTCCAGCGAACTCAGGTCGCTCCCAGGTTCCGCCGACGTTCATGTCCACCGAGAGGAGACCGCGCACGCCGGTAACCGCCGGAGTCAGCGCTTCGATGATGCCCAGGTCCACGCTGTCCCCCCGAGCATGCACGCTGAGCGGCCCCTCGACCCGGCGCCGGGGCGCACCGCGAAAAGCCAAATCCAGCGGAAGCCGCGTCTCGATTTGCAGGACGTTCCGGCCGGTGCGCCACAGCAGGAGGTTTGCTTCGAGTCTTCGGTTGGCGTAATCCACCACGCCCTCAACATAGGGCGACTGGAAATCGCCGAACCTGCCGGCATCGAGGGAGGTGGTGCCCCGGAAGGTTGGCGCCTCCGCAGTGCCGCCAACCCGGACGTCCAAACCGATCTCGCCGGCGATTCCGGCAGTGTCGCGTTGGAGCAGGCCATACACATCTTTCAGATCCACGCCCAGAGCCCGGAGGGCGAGTGAGCCCGCCGACGTGCCGGGAATCCGGCCGCCCATCTGGATGCTCCCGGAGCCGTCATCTGCTCGCAGCGTGAGTGGGCTGATGGCGGGAGCTGAATCGGTCAGTGTCACGGCGAAGCTCTCGTCCAGATGGTAGCGGCTGGTGACCAGCTGCATGGCGAGGCTATCGAACACTGCCACCTGAGTCTCGCCCCGGCGCCACCACCGACCCGTGCCGTTTACCCGGGACGCCGAGCCCACACCGGAGCCCACACTCCACTCGAGTGAGTCGGCCCAACCCCGGACCTCTGCACTGGTCTCACGCAGAATCCAGTTCTGAACCGCAATGGAGTCGGAGCCGACCGAGGCCGTCAGCTGAGGCCGTTCTCCACCTATCCAGGTGAACGCGCTGGTTATCTGCGGCGTGGAGATGCGCTGCCACTCGAGGTTTTGCAGCGTGAGGTCTCCGCTCATTTCCAGCGTGTCGAGGCTTCCGGCGAGCTGAACCTCCGCTTGAGCGGTCCCGCCCAGTGGTCTACTGTCCGGGGAATCGCCTCGGCTCTGACCCGTAGCCGCCAGCAGCAGTGAGTCGAAGGCGATCAGGCTGTCCGCCGCCAGGGTGAAAGCCATGCTGCCGGTGTGAGGAGTACTCCAGCCCAATGTCCCCGATCCCCCAACCCGCGCCCCCTTCCATACTGCGTACGCGGTATCCAGCCGGATGACGCTGTCGTGTACGCCGACGGCCGTGTTGAGGCTGTCGAGCGTCCACTCCCGCACCCTGCTCCGGGAGAGCGCCAGCCGGAGCTCCCCCTCGGGCGCGTTCAGGGTGTCGACCATTCCAGTGACCGACAACTCCCCGTTCAGCCTCGAGGGGATCTTGCGGCCGGTGAGGGCCGCGAGGTCCAGGCTGGAGAATTGAAGCAGCAGGTTTTCGGCACCCCACCGAGGAGGCCGGAGTGTGGCGATCCCGTGGGCCTCGAGTGTCCCGATGTCGCCGGAGAGTGTCGCGTCCACCGAGAGCCGTTCGAGGGTGCCCTCGCTTCGGAAGGTTCCCCGTACCTCACCCCGCGTCTTCATACCGGGGAAGGCCCGCCTGATGCCCTCGAAGGAAAGGGGATCGAGGGTCACGTCGGTGCCGAGACCGAGAACCTCAAAGCGGGTATCGAGGTGTACGGTTCCTTCCAGCAGGCTGGGAGGCAGGTCCTGATCCTGATGCTGGGCCGTGCCGTTGAAGACCACGTTACGAAGCGGGCCGTTCAGCGTGCCCACTGCCATGAGCCGGCCGGGAAGGATTACGGCGGGAGCGAGGCGCCGCACAGTGCGTAGATCGATGTCGGATTGCCGGACGCCGAAGTTGGTGAACGTCAGGCCGCTATCCGGGGATGACCCGACGCCACCATCTCCAGCAATGGTGGTGAGCGGATTTCCCGGGACACTCGCGTCGGTGAACGCCCATTCCAGGCTCACGTCGAGGGCGTTCAGGAATCCGGAGCCTGCCAGCTTGCCGGTCACTCTCCCATCGAACGGAAGGGTATCCAGGTAGGGCCGAGCGACGTCCAGGTCCAGGTTGGCCAGTCGGAGA
>JAICPP010000276.1 GCA_025929805.1 Gemmatimonadales bacterium
ATCCTTGACATTAGCGCGGAATTCACTCGGCTCACCCTGAGCGCACCGGCTTGAAGAGCCACCATGGCGGGTGGAGGCCATATACCAGTCTCCAGGGTGTAGTGTCCGCGGATGGTGTCCACGGATTTGAACGGTTTAATGTGCAAAATTTCATTTCCTTCTCCGGCATGTGGCGCCTAGAATGCCTCTACATCTCTGTGTACGCAGGAGACGACCATGCCGCGCCTCACCATTGCACGCCTCATCACCCTTGCCTTGGGCATCCTCGTCGCGCCGTTCGCCTCTGACGCACAGCCGGCGGGGAAAGTCCACCGCGTCGGCATGCTCACCGCTGTCCATGCGCCGACCACTCAGGTGTTTGCCGAGGTCTTCCGCCACGGGCTCCGAGATCTGGGGTATGTGGAGGGCGAGACGATCGCCCTGGAGTTTCGCTCTGCGGAGGGGCAAGAGGCGCGGCTCCCCGCGCTCGCGGCCGAGCTGGTCAGGCTGCCGGTCGACGTGCTCGTCACCTGGGGGACGCCAGCCGCCTTGGCGGCCCAGCACGCGACCAGCACAATTCCTGTCGTCTTTACCGCCGTCGCCGACCCGGTCCTCAGTGGGCTCGTCACCAGCTTGGCCCGGCCCGGGGGGCATGTCACGGGGGTGACCCACATCCCATCCGAGTTAGACCCGAAACGCTTGGAGTTGCTCAAAGAGGCGGTGCCGAGCACCTCCCGCGTCGGCGTCCTCTGGCATCCGGAGTTTCCCCCCAACGTGGAGAGCATGGCCGCGCTGCAGCAGGCGGCGCAGGCCTTGCGGGTCGAGCTGCACCTCGTGGCCTATCGGGGAGCGCAGGAGTTCGAGCGGGCGCTCGCGGCGATGCGCCGTGACGGCGCCGAGGCGCTCTTCGTGATGCCGCACCCCACCACGTCGGGCCAGGCGGCCCAGCTGGCGGCGCTGGCCGCGGCGCACCGGCTGCCCGCTATCGCGCCCTACCAGCACTTTGCGGAAGCGGGTGGGCTGATGGCCTACGGGGGCAGCTTTGCCGACATGTACCGGCGGGCCCCCGTGTTGGTGGACAAGCTCCTCAAAGGCGTGCACCCGAGCGACCTCCCCGTCGAGCGGCCGATGCGCTTCGACTTCGTCATCAACCTGAAGACCGCCACGGCCCTCGGGCTCACGATCCCCCAGGCCACCCTTTTCCAGGCGACCGAGGTCATCCGCAAAATGGGTTTAATCTGCAAAATTTAAAGAGCCGTCCCCTCCTTCGCCGGTAATCCGGGTTATACATAGATTCCTCGCGAGGCTCCGAACGCCTGCTGTGGAAGGAGGAATCGATGCCCCGCGACTCGGTCCATGTACGGCAACTGCCCTTGTTCGTCAGTGATCCTGTGTCGTCTCCTGAAGCCCTCGCCCGCTATGAGGCTCTCCGTCCGGTGCTGACGGGTCAGCGGTCCCTCCGCCAACAGAGTCAACAGACCGGGATCAACTACTGGCGGTTGTGGCGGGATCTCCGGCGCGTTCGGCGCCATGGCCTCCTGGGTTTGGTCGATCGGCGCACCCTGCCTCACCCCCGGGGTAGACCGGCGGTGGAGACCCTCCTGCCCCGACATCTTCAACAGCACATCGTGCGGCTGGCCCTCGCCCACCCCTTCACCGCGCGGGAATTAGCGAGGATCATCCGCGACGGCTACCACTATGCTGTTGATTACCGTGGGATCCAACGCGTGCTCGCCCAGCATCAGCTCTCCCCTGAGACCTTGCGGCTTCATCACCACCGGGCCGCGCAGGTCCTTCCGCTCCCGTGGCCGCCTGAGGAGCAGCTCGGCCTCCCCTTCGAGCCGACGACACGTGCGCAGCGGCTGGAACAGGCCCTGGGCCCGGAGCACCTGCTGGTGCGCTTTCGGACCTATTGGGAGTATCCGACCGAAGAGCAGGCCCGCTGGCGCATCATCGAGCTCTTGGATGTGGGCTTCCGACCGCGCCGGATTGCCGCCCTGCTGGCGATCGATCCCCACCTGATTTATCGCTGGCAACGCCGCTTCAAGGCCGGCGGGCTCCTGGCGTTGAGCACCCAGCGGCGGGAACCCACGTCGATCAGCACCCGGGTCTCCGTCCAGGTGATGATGGAGGTGTTCCAGTTGCTGGACAACAACCCGCTCCTCGGGCACTACCGGGTGAAGATGGCGTTGGACTCCCTGGGGTATCGGTACGGCCACACCACGGTCTGGCAGATGGTCGCCCTCTACAAACAGGCCCATCTCCCTCCCCCGCGCGCGCCGAGCACGCCGAACCCGGATGAACGGCCGCCACAGGCCACCGCCCCACATCAGGTGTGGTTCGCCGATCTGCGCTACCTCGTCAAGATCGACGGCCAGTGGCTGTACAGTATCCTGATCTTCGACGGCTACAGCCGCGCCATTGTGGGGGCAGGCTGCTTCGAGCGGCAGAACCTCTCACGGCTGAGCCAGGTCTTCCGCCAGGCCATTGCCCGGTGGGGCGCCCCAGAGCGCGTCGTGAGTGACCATGGGGGCGTGTTCGTGGCGTTGCAGCCCTGTCTTGAACAGCTCGCGATCCAGTGGGCGCCGATCACGAAGGGCCACCCCTGGCAAAACCTGGCCGAAAGCGGCTTTGCCGTCCAACGCCGGATGCTGGATACGTACATCGTCGGTTGTGCGCAGCGGGAGCACGTGTATCAGCAGCATGCGCGGTTCGTGGCCGACTACCAGTTTTGGGGGCACTGGGCCCATAAACGTACCGACGCGCAGGGGCGTGTCTTCTATGTGTCGCCAGAGGTCATCTTGGGCCAGGCGCATGGGCGAGCCATCGACCCCGCCCGCCTTCAGCGCGTCTTCCGGCTCCGTCAGCGCACCAGGACGGTGCGCCAGTATGGGCAGATTCGGCTGCACAACTTCGGCCTCTACATCGATCGGGGGCTCTGGGGGCAGACCGTCGAGGTCCTGATTTATGATGAGGCATTGCGGATCGAGCAGGCGGAACACCTCCTGGTGTCGTACCCGTGTGTCTATGACACCGTACGGCGGCGGATCACGACCATCGACGGCCAAGGGCGTCAGCAATATCGCCAGGTTCACGTCCGGCAATTGGCACTCGTATCCGTCGAGCTGATGCGCTCGGTCTGGCGGATGCCCCCTTACCGACAAAGCCGATGGCCTCGAGGAAGGCGGCACACGCTCCAGACGAGCCTCTTCGAAGATTTTGCACATTAAACCGTTCAAATCCGTGGACATGATTCGCGGACACACCA
>JAICPP010000049.1 GCA_025929805.1 Gemmatimonadales bacterium
CCTGCGAGAGGTTCGCGAGGGACGGGGCAGCCCCCACGGCGGAGTCTTTCTCGACATCTCCTGGATCAGGCGTAAGCTGCCCGATGCCCGTAAACACATCATCAAGAAGCTGCCGAGCATGTATCACCAGTTCAAGCAGCTGGCTGACATCGACATCACCACCACGCCCATGGAGGTCGGGCCGACGACGCACTACATCATGGGCGGCATCCGGGTGGATGGCGAGACTCAGAGCTCGACCTTGCCCGGGCTCTTCGCGGCCGGTGAGTGTGCCGCGGGCCTCCATGGTGCCAACCGGCTGGGGGGCAATTCGCTTTCGGATCTGCTGGTCTTCGGCAAGCGAGCGGGCGAGTTTGCGGCAGCATTCTCCCGGGACCACCGTCTTGCCGAAGTCGACATTGCCGAAGTCGAGGATGCCATTCGCTGTGCCCTGACCCCTTTCGAGCGCGGCCCGAGCGCCGATGGGAGTGGACCCTACCAGATCCAACAGGAGCTGCAGACGATGATGCAGACGCTGGTGGGTATCGTGCGTACCGAGTCCGAGATGAAGCAGGCGTTAAAGGGCATCGATCGGTTGAAGGAACGGGCCCGGCAGGTGGGCGTTGCCGGAAACCGGGAATACAATCCCGGCTGGCACACCGGCCTGGATCTGGCCAACCTGCTGACGGTTTCGGAGGCGATCACACGGGCCGCCATCGAGCGGAGGGAGAGCCGGGGCGGGCACTTTCGCGACGACTATCCCCAGCAGGATCCCTCCGCAGCAACCTTCAACGTCGTCATCCGCAAGGGAGAGGATGCCCAGATGCGACTTTCCCGCGAGCCCGTGCCGGAGATGCCAGCCGAGCTCAAGCGGATCATACAGGAGCAGAGGTGAGCGGCTCGGGCGTGGTGACCAACGAAACGATGCAGCCCGATCTCGCCGAGACCGGCGCTGTCGAGTCGACCCAGCCACCGGAGGTCAAGCCGGAACCTGCGGGCCGGGCGACATTCAGGATCTGGCGGGGAGACCGCCAGGGTGGAAAGCTGGTGGACTACACTACGAAGGTCTCCCCCGGAATGGTTGTACTCGATGCCGTTCACCAGATTCAGGCCGAGCAGGCCAACGATCTCGCCGTCCGGTGGAACTGCAAGGCGGGGAAGTGCGGCTCCTGTTCGGCCGAAGTGAATGGGTCACCCAAGCTGATGTGCATGACTCGCCTGAGCGAGCTGCGGCTGGAGGAGCCGGTTACGGTGGAGCCGATGCGGGCGTTTCCGCCGATCAGGGACCTGGTGACCGACGTCTCCTGGAACTTCCAGGTGAAACAGCGGATCAAGAAGTTCAAGCCCCGGTCGCCGGATGCGCCGGATGGAACCTGGCGCATGGCCCAATCGGACATCGATCGGGTCCAGGAATTCAGGAAGTGCATCGAGTGCTACCTGTGTCAGGACGTCTGCCACGTGTTGCGGGACCATCATCTCCACCAGAGTTTCATAGGGCCGCGCTTTCTGGTTCACGTGGCCGCGCTGGAGATGCATCCCCTCGATGTCGAAGACCGGATCGAAGAGCTCCGCCAGGCCCACGGGATTGGCTACTGCAACATCACGAAATGCTGCACCAAGGTCTGCCCGGAGCACATCACGATTACGGATAACGCGATCATCCCGCTCAAGGAGCGGGTGGTAGACGAGTTTTTCGATCCGTTGGGGAAGCTGATTAAGATTTTCAGTAGGAAGTCGCCTGGTAACTCGTGACTCGTGACTTATGGACTTCAAGCCGAAACCTATAACTAAAGAAGGCATCCCCGCCGCGCTGCAGAAAGCTGAGCGTTATCGGGTCATTGCCGATCCCACCTCGGCTGAAAGCATCTGTCTGGACATATTGGCGGTGAGCCCGGACAATCAGCAGGCTCTGGTCACGCTGCTTCTGGCCATCACCGACCAGTTCGGTGAATCGCCCACCGAGGGCGTCCGTCGAGCACGGGAGGTGCTCCCGCGACTGCAGGACGAGTACAAGCGGCTGTATTACGCAGGCATCATCTCTGAGCGCTGCGCCAAGGCGCAAATGCGCTCCGGAGTGCCCCGAGCGGGCGAGATGGCCTATCAGTGGCTCCGTGAGGCGATGAGTTTGTACGAAAGGGCTGAGTCCCAGCGGCCCCCTGGAAGCGACGAACCCATTTTGCGCTGGAATACTTGCGCGCGCTTGCTGGCGCGGAACCCACAGCTGAGACCAGGGACGGAGGAGCCGGTGGCGCTAGGCTTGGAGTGAGCGGGCATGGCGTAGGGCCACACCGAGCCGGCCACCGCTCGCTGCTTTCTACAAGGTACTGGGCGGCACCGGCCAGCCACTTTCGGTGAAGAGCGCCCCTAGAGCATCGAGACGCTAAGTCGCCGAGTGAGCCCCTGAGAAGAACGCCTCCTGACCCTTCTGGATCTCCTCCGGGGTGAGATCTGCCACATGCTGGGCCAGCCACCAGCGGTGGCCGAACGGATCCTCCAGGCACCCGGTTCGGTCGCCCCAGAACATGTCGGCCAGCGGCATGATCGAACTCGCACCCGCATCGACGGCCCGCTTCCATGCCGTGTCCACGTTCTCGACGTATACGTAGAAGCCGACCGGAGTCCCGCCCAGCGTCTTCGGGCTCTTGGCGTCCATCTCCAACCGTTCCTCGGCAAGCATGATCATGGAGTTTCCGATCCGCAGCTCGGCATGCATGATCCTGCCGTCTGGTCCCGGCATGCGGACTGTCTCGTCCGCACCAAACGCCCTCTTGTAAAACTCGAGCGCATTCTCAGCCTCCTTCACGACCATGTTCGGCGTGATGGTGTGGTACCCCTGGGGTATTGGATTCACTTTGCCGGCCATGGTAGTCTCCCGCGTATGAGTTGGATGACTTGTCCCTACCTTGATCCCACCCGACGCCGCTGTCAACCTGAGGCCGTACATCTGGCCAATCTGGCGAGGACAGGAGCGACTCGGCGGCGCGCACAATCTCGGCGATGGACACGGGACGCCGCAGGACTTGCGACCAGGATCTGGAATCGGAACGGCGGAATGCGCTCTCGAGTTTCAAGGTGAGCGCATGGGGATGGCGGGCCAAAAGGTCGGCCAGGAAACGATGGTCACCGCCACTTAGAGCGGTGTGGTCGAGAATGATCAGCCGGACTCGGCCACGTTCTCCGGCTCCATATGAGAGTGCCTGCTCCAGCGAGGAAGCACCTATCGCGTCGTAACCAGCTTCTCTCAGGGCGGCGCGCAGGAAAGCCCGGGGCCAGTGAGTGGCCATTACGATGAGCACGGTGGGACTGCTCATGAGGCCTATGATAAACCAGGGGCGGCGTCGCCGCCGCCCCTCTCCTGCTAGTTCGTCCGGTTGAGCTCCACTCTTCGATTCTTTGCCCGTCCTGCCGCTGTCTTGTTGGGCGCGATCGGCACGTCCGGACCGAACCCTTTGGCCGCCCTTACTTGGGTTTGGGGGACCCCGTTGGCTATCAGGAACGTCTCGACCGTGCGGGCACGGGCAAGCGAGAGCCGCAGATTGGCCGCCCGGGAACCGCGATTGTCGGTGTGGCCGGAGATCTGGACCCGGAACTGCGGGTTCTCCACCAGCTGGCGAGCCACGTCCCGGAGGACTTCCCGTGCAACCGGCGTCAGCATTGCCCTGCCGGTCTGGAAGGTGACTCCGCGGAGAATGACGGTCCGGGCTCCCTTATGGAACAGGATGGTACAGCCCTTGGCATCGGCTGCCTCAGTCTTTGGCGTGTCGGGGCAGCGATCCCGCTTGTCGGGCACGCCGTCCCCGTCGGCATCACCTTCGTTCACGACGATGGTACAGCCGTTCTGATCGACCGCCTCGCCCCGTGCCGTGTTGGGGCAGCGGTCCCGGGCGTCGGGGACATTGTCACCATCGGAGTCCCGTTCCCTGGAACAGCCGCGGTAGTTGGTGACCTCCCCTGGAGCGGTATCGGGGCACTGGTCCAGAGCGTCGGATACCCCATCACGATCCTCATCCCGCTGGCTTCCAGCGCACCCGCTGCTGTTGGGGTTTTCGCCCCACGGGGTGTTGGGACACTGGTCCACCGAGTTGAGGATGCCGTCCTTGTCATCGTCCTTCTGGGTGGCCGAACAGCCTTCGCTGTCGACCGGCTCACCCGCACCCGTATCGTCACAGCGGTCCAGCTCGTCGTTCACTCGGTCTCGGTCGGCGTCTTTCTGATTGGCTGCGCAGCCGTTGGCATCGACGCTCTTGCCCAACTCGGTGTTGGGGCAGATGTCGCGCTGGTCGGATACTGCGTCCCGGTCTCGGTCCTTTGGCTTACCGCTTCTCCCGCCAACCTTGAGGGTCAACCCCACCTGGGCTCCCCAGTTCAGGTACTCACCGGTCCAGTTCCCGTCCGGGTTCGTCACAAAGTCGGCGGTACCGTCGACCCGAAATCCGAAGCTCGGACTCAGACCCCAGCGGACACCCACTACCCCGGTGAAGCCGTTGTCGTCGATGCTCACATTCTTCCGGTACATGTTCAGGACATAGCCGGCCCCTACCCGCAGTGCCGACCCGTAGCCCCCGACCGGGAAGTGGTAGGTCAGTCGTCCCCGAAGTGGAATATTGGTCAGCTCGATCCCGGAGAGATTGCTGTGGGTCTCGGCATACGACGCCTCGGCCTCCACCGCCAGGTTCGTGACCGGGTAGAAGCCCAGGGACCCCCCGCCGCTGGCTCCCTCCTGAAGGGCCAGGTTGTCGTCGAATCGGGTGTAGCGCCCGAAGCCGGTGATCTCAAAGGTGCCTGCAGTCTGGGCCCCTGCCGCCGTAGCGGTGGTGATTAGCAGGGCCATTGTGAGTCCACGAACTCGCATGCCGCTCTCGGGGTTCAAGAGGGTGGGGGATGGTTGACCACAACCCCATTATCGGCCGGTTCGGTGAACCCCTTGAGCTGGAAGATTTCGACCGGTCCTCAGTCGTCATCCCAGTCCTCGAGTGCCTCCACTGCCTTGTGACGGACCACCTGATCCCGATCGTCCGTTGCCGCCTGGAACACCGGCAGCGCACGGCGGTCTTCCAGCTCGGCCAGGGCAGACACCGCCGAGTAACGCATCCGAGGGTTGCCGCTGCGATAGGCGCTCATCAGGGCGGGTACCACCAGGGTGTCGCCGATCTCACCCAGCGACATAGCGGAGATGATTGCCAGTTCTGCATCGGGATCGCGCAGGGCCGCAACCAGGCGCACCGGTGCCCGCTTCAGGCCATCGAGCTCGCCCAGTGACAGGGCTGCCAGGCGGCGAACCACCGGGTCCGGGTCCTCCAACGCCTGAGTCAGCGGCGTTGCCCCCTTGTGATCTTCCACCTCCCCCAGTGCCTCGGCTGCGGCCCGGCGTACGCCAACATCCTTGTCCTTCAGTGCATCGGCCAGTGAACCAGTAGCCCGGTAATCCTCTATTTCGCCGAGGGCTTCGACTGCGGCAAGCCGAACCCGGGGATCGGAGTCCCTCACCAGTGGTTTCAATCGATCCACTGAGCGGATATCCTCGATCGAGCCCAGCGCCCAGGCTGCCGTGATCCTGGTATCCGCATCCTTGGACCTCAGCACTTCCCCCAGTGGCTTGACTGCGCGGGCGTCCTCCAGCTCGCCGAGCGCGTACGCGGCCATCCGGATGACGATAATATCGGGGTCCTTAAGCGCGGTGGTGAGATCTCTGAGTGAACCGGCGTCTTCCGCGTGGGCCAGCCCCAGGGCTGCCGCCTCGCGGACCCGCGGCTCGCGATCCCGCAGCGCGGAGCGAAGCTGACGGACTGCATCAACCGCTTGGCTATGCCCGAGCAGCCGGGCCGCGGCGCGTCGAATGCACGGCTGCTGGTGTCCGAGCGATTCTGCCAGAAGCGCGATCGCCGCGGGTTCAGTGATCGGCTGGCTCAGGGACTCATGCGCACCAAGCTGAGCGGATTCGTCCGCCAGAATGCCGATCCGATCGCCAGGGTTGCCATGATCCCACCTGTTTCCAAAGGATCTTACGGAGAGCTGGCACACGGCAGGCCTGGTTGCTGCCAGGTCGGAAAGAAAGCTCGCTACGGCGGCAGAGTCGGCGGGAGAACTTCGGGGTACGAAGCCGAGCCAGGGGTCGACCTCGTCGTAATCCTGGTGACTCGTCTGAGCCCCGGATCTCGAGGCAGCGGATAGAACCAGGAGCACCCATAACCCTGCTTGAGCGTACCAGCGCGAATGGGCCATCGATCCAGCTCCTCGTAACAGCAAGTTGATACAGCACTGCCGGCACGAGGTAGGACGGGTGAGGCTGGCAAAGGGTTGGAAAAGCTGGGAAGTGATCTCGGCACCAACTGGAAGTCGCCAGACGCCAGACGCCAGTCGACGGTGCGATGAGTTTCATTTCGCTGCGGTGGGGACGTCTAGCATCTGACGTCTGGCGACTGGCCACCTACCCTGGGCTAGTTTTCAGAAATGAGCGTCGCCCCCGCATTGCATCCGCAACTCGAGGCTGTCCGGAAGGAGTTTGCTGCGGCGCAGGACCGACTTTGTGTTCTGGCGCAGACCGTGCCTGAGACTCACTGGGCACGCAGACCAGATCCTGCCCGCTGGTCTATCGCGGAGTGCGTTGGCCACCTGAACTTGACTGCGGAGGCGTATCTGCCGCTTCTCCTTGCCGCGCTCCAGCGTGGACGGGAGCTCGGCGGGCCAGCGCCGAGGCGTTATCGGCGAGATGTTCTTGGATGGCTCATGTGGCGCATGGCGGGCCCCCCGGTTCGCCATCGAGTGAAGACGAAGCCGGCTTTCGCTCCAACGGCAACTATGCCGCGCCCCCAGCTGCTCAGCGAGTTCGACCGGCTTCAGGCCGCTCAGGAAAGTTGTGTGGTGGAGGCGAATGGAATGAAGCTGGGACAGCTCTGGATCCGGTCTCCCTTCGACCGGCGCATTCAGTACAACATGTATTCCTGTCTGACGATTCTGCCACGCCATCAGCACCGGCATTTGTGGCAGGCGGAGCAGCTGTGGGCGAGCATGGCTCATTAAGCCGCGACGCCGCACGGCGCGGCACAAGTCGCCTCGCTCTTAGCGAAAGGTTCCCGGACTCACCTGATACACGATGTGTTGAGCGCCGACGTCCTCCTCGGGAGCCCAGAAACCAAGCTGCTCGCTCCACCGGATTGTCTGCAGCCGTCGACCACGAAGCAGGAGGAATCCGGCGGCACGGTGGGTGATCACTCCCAGCTTCCGGAGATCGGAGAGACCTCGGAGCACGATTGACCCGCGTTGAGCGACGATTCGACGTGCTGCGAGCGGCCCGATGCCGGGAACGCGCAGCAACTCCTCGTGCGATGCTGAGCTGATCTCCACCGGGAAACATTCCGGATGATTCAAGGCCCAGGCCGCCTTGGGATCCATAGCTAAAGGAAGATTGCCCCCTGGTCCATATACCACTTCGTCAGGCGCGAACCCGTAGCTACCCAGGAGGTATGCCGCCTGGTAGAGACGGTGTTCCCGGAGTGCAGGTGTGGCCGGTGTGTTTTCAAGAGGAGTATTGCTGATCGGGCGGAAAGCACTGAAGTGCGGGTGGTGTACCCCACCCCCAGTCTTCAGCCTGCTGATGGTGTCGAGCAGGGCGTGGTCCGTATCTGAAGTGGCGCCTACCACAAACTGCATCGTCATGCCGCTTGCGCCGCCCGGATGAAATGGATCGTGAGGCTTGCCATGCGCCTGTGCCTCCTGCTCCAGTACTACCAGCTTCCGGACCCGCTCGAAGTCGTGCAGCGTGGTGGAAAAGCTTTTGTCAGGCGCTATCTGGGCCAGGCTCGCACCGCATGGCGCCTCGAAGTTGAGGGAGACTCGGCTGGCGAGCGCAGTCAGTCGATCGATCTGTGCCACCTCCGACCCTGGAACGAGCTTGACATGGATGTATCCGGCAAAGCGGTGTTTCTCTCGTAAGAGCTCGAGCACCGCTATTAGGTCGTCCATGACCTTGGTGGGATGCCCGGGTATGCCGGTGGTGATGAACAGCCCCTGGCACCACCCCTGCTGATGGGCCGCCAGAAAAATGCGGACCAGCTCCTCCGGCTTTAGGAGAGTGCGGGGCATTGGCCGGTCGCGCCGCATGGGGCAATAATGGCAGTTATAGCTACACGCATTGGTCATCAAGACCCGGAGCAGTGACATACGCTTGCCGGGTGCGGGACGAAGGCTACGGATGTTCAACGGCCGAAGCGCTCCAACATCCTTAGTGTGTCGCAACCGAGGCGGAGGGCCGTCTCGATCGTCGGTGGCCAGCGACATCAACAGATCCAGTCTTTGCTCCAGGTCCGGCTCTCGCATCGACTCGGCCTTGCAAGGGTCTCCCACAGTACCCGAAGAGAAGCCGAAAGTCAACAAGCCCTTCCTTCTATGTCCTTCGGTGCGAGAATAGAGCATGGATTCCGCACTGGCCGTTACGCCCGAAGCGATCCCCAAGTACCCCGGCCTTCGCAACTTCATCGGAGGGCGCTTCATCACCGGCGATGAGCGTCACCTGGACGTTCTGAATCCGAGCGATGGGAGCGTCATCTCCCGCGTACCACTATCGAGCCCGTCGGATGTGGATGCCGCGGTGAAGGCAGCGGCCCAGGCTTTCGCCAGTTGGTCGATGACTCCCATCAAGGAACGGGCGCAGGTGTTCTACCGCTACCGGGCCTTGCTGGAACGTGACTTCGACGTGCTCGCTGCGCTGATCACCGAAGAGCACGGAAAGCTTCGGAAGGAAGCCGAGGCGGAAATCCTCAAGGCTCTCGAGTTGATCGAGTTCGCCTGCTCCTTGCCTCAGATCGTGCCCGGCGAGGTGTTGGAGGTGAGTCGCGGCGTCGAATGCCGAGTCGACCGGTATCCCATCGGCGTAGTGGCATCGATCACTCCCTTCAACTTTCCCAGCATGGTGCCTCACTGGACCATTCCCAACGCGCTTGCCTTGGGCAACTGTATGGTCCTCAAGCCCTCGGAGCTGGTGCCGCTGAGTGCAGCTCGAATCGCTGCACTCCTGGCAGAAGCCGGCCTGCCTGCCGGCGTGTTCAATGTGGTGCATGGAGGGCAGGAGGTAGTCGAGGCAATCTGCGATCACCCGGGGATCGCGGCGGTCAGCTTCGTGGGTTCCACCCGGGTGGCCAAGCTGGTTTATCGTCGGGCGACGGCCAGTCTCAAGCGCGCCCTCGCGCTCGGGGGAGCAAAGAATCACCTCTTCGTGCTTCCTGATGCCAATCCCGACCTGACGGCCGCGAGTGTCGTGGCATCGATGTCAGGCTGCACCGGCCAGCGTTGCATGGCGGGCTCAGTGATGCTCGCCCTATCGGCCACAGACCATATCGTGCGGCGCTTGGTGGACCACGCGGCCGGTATCGTGCCGGGTGAGGGAATCGGACCGGTAATCTCGCGCCAAGCCAAAGAACGGATCGAGCGATATATCGGGGAGGCGGAGTCGGAAGGAGCTACCATCCTGCTGGACGGTCGCGGCGCTACTGTACCGGGTCGGGAAGGCGGCTTCTGGATTGGTCCGACCATTCTGGACCGCGTGCATCCGAGTATGCGCATCGCGCAGGAGGAGGTGTTTGGACCGGTATTGGCCATAGTGCGTGTGTCCGACCTGGAGGAAGCCGTCGCAGTAGAAAACGCATCGCCCTACGGTAACGCGGCCTCGGTGTTCACCGAATCGGGGAGCTCCGCCCGCTACGTTGCCGAGCGCGCCAGTGCCGGCATGATCGGGGTGAATGTCGGTGTGCCGGTTCCCCGGGAGCCGTTCTCCTTCGGCGGCTGGAACGAATCCAAATTCGGCGCCGGAGACATCACTGGCCGGGGATCCATCGAGCTCTGGACTCGCGCCAAGAAGACAACCACCAGGTGGGGACCAGAATGACGGACGTCATGCGGCCGGCGCTGGTCATGCCTCCTTTTGACCATGTGCCGGCCCGCTACGTGGGCCCTTCGCGCGAAGAGGTTCTGGCACTGCGTCGGAGATATGTGAATCCGGCGGTGTTTACGCTCTACCGGGAACCGCTGATGATCGTCGAGGGAAAGATGCAGTATGTCTTCGACGAGACCGGCCGGCGCTATCTCGACCTGTTCGCCGGCATCGTGACGGTCTCCTGCGGTCATTGTCATCCCAAGGTGGTAAAGCGGGTCCAGGAACAGACCGCCAGGCTGCAGCACACCACGACGATCTATCTCCATCCCAGCCTGCCGCTCTTGGCTCAGAAGCTGGCGTCCAAAATGCCGGCAGGGCTCGAGGTCACCTACTTCGTCAACAGCGGCAGTGAGGCCAATGACCTGGCGGTGACCATGGCCCGGATGTACACCGGCAATCTGGATGTCGTTGCCGTGCGCAACGCCTATCACGGCGGGTCGCCCAGCTCGATGGGCATGACCTCGCACCACACCTGGAAGTTTCCTCTTGCTGGCCCCATAGCCGTGCATCACGCACTGTCCCCCGACCCTTCGGGCAGCAACACAAGCGGCACTCCGGAGGAGATTGCTTCCCGCGCCGCCGCCGATGTGCGGGAGCTCATCCGTTACTCGACCCCGGGAGCGGTTGCCGCATTCATTGCAGAACCCATTCAGGGTGTCGGTGGGGTGACTCGTGGGGCGCCCAACTATTTCCGAGAGGCCTATGCCATAGCCCGGGAGTACGGCGGGATCTGTATTGCGGATGAGGTGCAGACCGGCTTCGGCCGGACCGGGGATCACTATTGGGGCTTTCAGAACTATGGGGTCACTCCCGACATCGTGACGATGGCCAAGGGAATCGGCAACGGGGTCCCGCTCGCGGCGGTCACCACCCGCAGGGAAATAGCCGAGGCACTCACCCGGCGGATTCACTTCAACACGTTTGGGGGAAATCCGGTCTCTATGGCTGCCGGCCTGGCGGTGCTGGACGTGATCGACGAGGAAGGACTCCAGGAGAACGCGCGAAAGGTCGGCGGGCACTTTCTGGCGGGATTGCGGCGGCTCCAGGAGCGCCATCGGCTGGTGGGCGATGTGCGCGGGATGGGACTCATGCTGGGGGCACAACTGGTCTCCGATCCGGCCACTCGGGCGCCCGCCACCGCGGAGACGCTGGAAGTGCTTGAGGCCGCGCGGGAAATGGGAGTGCTGCTGGGGAAAGGTGGACTGGACGGCAATGTGCTGCGCATCAAGCCGCCACTCTGCATTACGGCGGAGGATGTGGACTTTGCACTCGAGGTGTTCGAACGTGCGTTCGAGAGGATAGGAAAGACGGGAAGGGCGGGAAGGACTGGAAGGATGATCGAGAAATGAGGCGAGGAGACCAAAGGTCTTATGGTACTCGGGTGCTTCGTGCCATCGGCATGCTACTACTCCTTCCCGTCTTTCCCGTCCTCCATGGCCAAGCCAAACCCCGCAGCCGAGATCTGGGCGTCCCGTTCGAAGGCGTGCCGGGCCAGCACAACGCGATTACCGATGTGGCGGGAGTCGAGGTTGGCCACGCCACCCTCATCCAGGGGAAGGGCGCATTGGTGCCCGGAAAAGGTCCAATCCGTACCGGGGTGACCGCCATCCTCCCTCGCGGGCGAGAGAACCAACAGCCGGTGTTTGCCGGCTGGTTCTCACTCAATGGAAATGGGGAGATGACCGGCACCACCTGGGTGGAGGAATCCGGCCTCCTCGAGGGCCCGGTGCTCATCACCAATACGCACAGCGTGGGGGTGGTGCGGGACGCCGCCATTCAGTGGATGCTGGAGCACCAACCCGGCTTTCGGTGGGCACTGCCGGTCGTAGCGGAGACCTATGATGGCGTGCTGAACGACATCAATGGTTTTCATATCACGTCGGATCACGTGTTCGTTGCGCTGAATGGAGCCCGAGGTGGTCGAGTAGTCGAAGGAGCAGTGGGAGGTGGCACCGGAATGCTCTGCAATGGCTTCAAGGGCGGCATCGGTACTTCGTCCCGGGTCACCGACTCCAAGTACGGCGGTTTTACGGTGGGTGTGCTGGTGCAATGCAACTATGGGAGCCGACGAGGGCTTCGGATTGCCGGAGTACCGGTTGGTCAGGAGTTCGCTGCACCCATGGTGTGCGTGGCAGCGAAGGCGCCGCCGACTCGTGAATGGCTTCGCAACATTCCCCGATGTGATCAACAGAGCTCGGCCCGAGAGTGGCCTGAACGGGAGTTCGGCTCGATCATCATCGTCGTCGCCACCGACGCACCGCTGCTCCCTCACCAGCTCAAGCGGCTGGTGAAGCGCGCTTCGCTGGGCCTGGGCCGCGAAGGCAGCATAGCCAGCAACTCCTCGGGCGACATCTTCGTGGCATTTACCACCGCCAATGGCGCCGCTACATCCGACACGGCGCTGGCGACGGTACGCATGATGTCCAATGAGCGACTGGATCCTTTGTTCACGGCGACCGTTCAGGCCACCGAGGAGGCCATAACCAACGCCATGATTGCGGCGGAAACGATGACCGGCGCCGATGATATCCGAGCCTATGCCCTCCCCCACGCGCGGCTGAGTCAGATTCTCCGCAAGTACAACCGCTACGGGCCCTAGCGCTCAATCGTTCTGGTCAGCCGACGACTTCACCCGGTCCTGCCGCCTGGCCTCGGAAAGAGCCAGGCTGATTGATTCGCGGGAGGCGAGCAAATCCCGTAAAGCGTCTGCCGAGCCACGGATTCGCGCGGGTGCCTCACCCGGTTCCAGCAACGGCAGGAGCCTGTCCCATATGGTGTCCGGCAATACGGTCTCGAGGTACTCGAGAGCGGTCCCCCGAAGATAGGGATCGTTGGTGTGAAGCGCGTGAAAGGCGAGCCGAAGCGTCTCGCGCGGGTATATGAGCGACAGCAAGGTAAAGAGATGCTCCAGGCTGCGGCTGACCCGATCGCGCAGTACCTCGGCTTCCATGGGCGAGTACTCCTCCTCCGCCCCATCGATGAGTTGACGGCTTTCCCAAACCCCTCGATCCACACCCATCTCGTTCAGTATCACCGCCAGGACTCGTTCGCGGTCGATTCGAGCACCGTCGACCTGACCGGCCATGTAGCTGAGGGCCCGGCTGGCCCGATAGCGCACCTCGAAGCGACGGTCATTCAGCGCCTGGGCTAAACCTTCGAAGGCCTTGGGACTGTGGGTGCCCGCGAGCACATTGACCAGACGGCGTCGGATCGCAAAATCCTCGTCGGGGTCGAGCAGATGCCGGAGTAGGAGTCGGATGTTGGAAGAAGCCACTCTCCTGAGCGCGGCCACCGCCGCGGGGGCGACAGCATCCCAGGCCAGTAGCTCGATAGCTGTTTCCACCTGCTCCGTACTCAGCGGAAAAGTGGTCAGTGCTCTTCGCACGTCGTCGGGGCTCCCGCCCCGAACCGCCTGGTTGAGTGGGGTCTCGGTGGGTGTGGCCGATGTCGCTGGCTCCGGGCTTGCAGAAGTTTGTCGGAGTGGGTCCTGCCGGGCAGAAGGGAATGCTGCCCGGGTGCGAATCCCACTCAGATCGAACCCGCCGACGGTTTGCAGCAGAGCGCTGGCGTCATCTTGCAGGGCATCGGGCAGCTCGCCTGCTCTTCGATGCAGACTCCCCTCCAGCGCGGCGACGTACCCCCGGTGCAACCGCCGGGCTACCGCGAGAGCCATCGCGGAGAGAACAAAGGTGAGGACCAGAAGAATCCTGGCCGCCCCGCCGGTCGTGAGCGCGAGTGTGCTCAGGATCAGCGTGCCTCCTACGACGTCTCCCACCCGAGCCGCACCCACATCCAGCAGGAGCTTGGTGGCGCGCTTCTCCTGAGGGGCCACCGGCGTGAAGAACAGTTCGTAGGCTGCTCTGAAGAGCGAGTTCCGGAGCACCACTTCTATGCCCCGAGCCATGACCACGGACAGGAGGCCGGGAAGAAGCAAGGCCCCCACCGCGCCGGCGGACACACCGGCCGGCAGCAGGGAAGCGCTGCGTGCAATCCCCAACCTGCCGAGGAGAGAGCGGAGGGCGGTGACCTGGATGAAGAGCCCGACCAGAGCGGTTGCGGTATAAAAGGCGGCAAAGAAACGGAGCAGCTCTTCTCCGGTGGTGGCGGCCGCGGAGGCGCGAGCCTTGAAGACATAGTCCAGCACCCCTTCTGCCGAAGACGTAAGCGTCACCAGGAGTGCCAGACCGGTGAGATAGCTCGAATTCCGGAGCACTCGGGTACCAATCAGCATGGATTCCGTAGCCGCCGGCTCTTCGTCCGTCATGGGTTGTGGGGTTGCTCCGTGCTCGACCGCCAGGACCAGCCCTGAAGCTATGAGGGTCAGTAGGGCCAGAATCGGGAGCATGGTGGTCAGCGGCAAGGTCGAGCCCACCCGCTCCGGAAGCAGACCGCCGAGCAGACCTCCGAGAGAACCGCCGGCGGTGATCCGGCCGATCGTTCGACGGGCACTTCGGGGATCGAAGCGCTCATTGATGATCGCCCAGAATCCGGAGATGAGAATCGCGCCCAGCGCCGAGAAATGCAGGTACACCAGCAGTGCGGCCGGGCGACGGGCTGGTCCCACCAGCGCCCATTCACCCAGCAACAACAGCCCGCTCAACACAAAGAGCCGGGGAACCAGCGCCGCCGGTCGGCTCCTGGCCATGATGCGGGCCAGCATGATGGTGAGAATGACTGAGAGGATGGCGGCCGCGATGACCACCGCGGGGAGTGCCGCCACACCGAATGTAGACAGGAACAGGGCGTCCCGGGTGGCTTTGCTCGCCAGCTGGAGGGTTATGATGACCGTGGCGGCGGCGGCAGCTGCTGACGCGGCGCGAGTGTCGGCTCTGGAACCGGTCCAACTCAGCTTCACGGTTCCGGCGTCACGGGCAGGTCAGAACGCGAAACCACCCTGAACATAGATGCCGGTTCGCTCCTCGCTGGATGCGACCGCGAGAGAGAGTGTATACGCGCGGTTCAGGAATGCGATCCAGGGTCCTCCGCCGAACGCGGTGTGCCATTCGTCGGACGACTGGCTTTCCAGAAACACCCGGCCGGCATCGGCGAGCCCGAACACACCGATGTGGGCCGGGAGTACGATCTGCGCTTCTCCCAGCTCCAGCCGAAGCTCAGCGCTGCCATACAGCGACGCATCACCCGCGTAGCGATTGACTCGGCCCAGCCGGACCGTCGATGCGTCGCCGATGAAGGCCGCTTCGAAGTAGGGGAAAGCACCCCAGAGCTTCCTTCCGCCCACCCGGAGCGCCAGCGTGGGATCCAGGGGCACAGGGGGGCTCCAATATGTCGTGGCCAGACCGAAGACCTCACCGAAGGTGCTGTCCACATCCCATACGGGCGGATAGATCTTGCCACCCAGCTCGAACAGCACTCCTCTGGTCGCCGTGTTGGTTCGATCCCGGCTGTCGAATCGGAGAGTCATTCCCCCGCCGACCTCCCCGAAGGTGCCGGTGCCATACAGATCACCCAGCGTAGCGAGGAACCGGTCGGGCCGATCGTCGGTGGAGACGTATTTCAGGATCGGAGCCAGGCGAAGCGTGCTCCATTCGCCCAGCGAGAGAACTAGTGAAGGCTCCAGACCGAAGGCATCCTGGGTTACCCGGTAGAACTCCCGGTCCCCGGGCGCGCCAATCTCATTGCCGAGCCCGTGGAAGTTGATTACGTCGATGCCTGAGGCCCGAAGGAGCAGTTCGAAATAGCTGGCCGAATTCTCTCGGCGGAACTGGCCGCGGTAGTGGACCCGATAGGTCTTGGGTCCTGTTGCAAAGCCGGCGCGGAAATGGTGGCGGGCGGCGAACGGATACTTTCGAAACGCATAGGTGGTATGTACGGCGCTGCCGCCCAGGAGTGCCCCCATGTCTGGGCCGTAGCTCCCCCAGGGCTGGACGGCCCACCGTTGCCCCCAGTCACGCGGCGCGACGGCCTTGGGATCTTCCAGGGGTACGGTGTAAGGCCGCCGGTCGATATTGGACCTGAAGCCACCGGTCCGGCTCGCTCCCGCAGGATCGTCGTAGAAATTCTCCCGGCCGCTTGGGACCGAATCCACCATCCGGTCCTGCCCCTCCTCCCCGAGGACCCGGACCCGTATGCTGCCGCCCTTTCCCCGCACGACTACGCGATCATCCCCGCCGGCAAGGAACAGCCGCACTTCCCTAGTGGCATCGGGGTGGAAGCGCCGGGAGAAATACGGCTCGGCGCTTGAGCCGCTCCGGGTCAGCGTAAGCTCCAGCTCTCCTGGAGGCAATCGGGTCAGGCTGGCTTCCTCGGCCTGCTCCGTAGCATGGACGTCCACCTGTTCAGCCAGCAACCGATAGTACTCTTTGGCCGCTTCCGAGAGGCGGTCCCGCCGGGATCGAAACTCTGACGCGAGACGGTCGCCCCACAGCCGATAATGCTCGGGTGGTAGCTCCCGTACCGCCTTTCCGATGACCGGGTCGGTAAGCCTGGCTTTCAGGGCAGCCGCCACCGAGTCCCACACCGCCC
>JAICPP010000011.1 GCA_025929805.1 Gemmatimonadales bacterium
GCGATCGTATTCCCGTCGAAGTTCCCGGATGTTGACGGCGGCGGGAGATCTCGGATCGGCCACCAAGTCCGATCCCTCCAGCTCGGACAGCAGCTCGCCGAGCCGTGGGTCGGTCCCCCGCTCGTGCAGCAGGCCGGCGATGAGGGCCAGCTGCTCGCTGCGGTTCTCGACTCCTCCCGCTGGCATGTAGGTCTCTTCATCCCACTCGAGGAGCGCCTCGCAGGAAGTAAGAAGAGTCTCCTCCCGGACCCGTCGGATCAGCTCGGCGTAGGCAGCGTCGGGGCGCATGGTCTCCGGGTCAGTCCCAGGTGAACGGCGTTGCGCCGTGGTGGCCAGGGCATAACATACACTCGCCTCCAGTGACATTCCGATCCAAGAGTGAGGTGGCATGCTCACCCCTGCGGAAGAGCTCGGGCTCAGTGGCCTGGCCGTGGCCAGTCGGGTGCAACACGCGTTGTATGGTCTGGGCGAGCCCGGTCTGATTCGGCTGATCGAGGAGCTACGCGAGGGAGCCATCTCCCGGCACCTCATCTATCTCCATGGTGGGGAGATGGAGCCGATCCGGGTGCTCCCTGCCCCGATCACCGTGTTGCCGAATCAGCTTACCTATATCCATCACGTCACGCTCACGGTGCAGAACGCGCTCAAGCGGCTGCCACAGCTCTACCTTCACGATCCACAGGTACGGGATATCCTGCGCCTGCCCGAGACTGAAGAGCGCTGGCTTCGGGAGTGCTGGGGAACCAGCCAGGAGGAGCACAACCCGGTCTTCGGTCGGATGGATGCCCTGATTGAATTCACCAGCCCGATGTGGAAGGAGTCGTTCCACTTCGTCGAGCCCAACCTCAGTGGCATCGGAGGGCTCCACATGATCCCTACCAGCGAGCGGCTGGTGGCGGACGTTGTGTTGCCCGCCCTGCGCCGGCAGGACCCGCACCTAAAGCTCGAGCTCGGACACGACATTCGAGAGCTGCTGACTCAAGAAATCTTGGACCACATGCAGGCCATCGGTGCGGCCAGACAGCTGTGCCTGATCGAGGCCAAATACGCGACCGACGGTCCCGACGAGCAAGAGCAGCTGGCTCGGTATTTCCGAGACCGCCACGGTCTCACCGTGATGCACGCCGATCCCTCCGAGCTGGAGCTGTGCCGAGGGCAGGTCTGCTATCAGGGCGAGCGGGTGGACGTGGGCTACCGAGACTACAGCGTCACCGATCTCATCGAGCTCCAGGAGGAGGGCGTCAACGTCGAGCCCATGAAAACCCTGCTTCGGGAGAACCGCCTCATCTCCTCGATCGCCGCGGAACTGGATCAGAAAAGCTGCTGGGAGGTGCTGACCGACCCCTTGATCTGCCAGCAGCACTTCAGCGCGGAAGAGAGGCAGGTATTTCAGCGGCATGTTCTCTGGACCCGAGTGCTCTCGGATCGCCGGACCGTGCTCCCGGACGGACGCCTCGGCGAGTTGCTGGAGTACGTCGATAGCCACCATGAGAGCCTGGTGCTCAAACCCAATCGCTCATATGGCGGTGAGGGCATCGTGCTGGGCTGTGCGGTCGACCATTCGAGCTGGCACGCAGCGGTCGAATCGGCCGTGGCCGATCCGGCCAGGTGGGTGGTTCAACAGCTCGCAACCATTCCCGCACGAGAATTTCCAGTACTGGGGCCGGACGGTGAAGTCCACGCGGAGCCGTTTTACTTCGTCATGGGGTTCGCCGCCAGCGAACATGGACTCTCGATCCTGGCGCGGGCGTCGCAAAAGCAAGTAGTGAACGTGGCGCAGCACGGCGGACTCTGCGCCGTCATGGTGAGTCATTCGAGCCCTCCGATTGGAGAGGCCACACTCTAAGCGTTTCCGCACGATGCCTTCATCTCCGCTTCATCAAAGCCGGGGTAGGTTGGGAAAACAGGGGCTGGAGGGTTTCATGACAAGATCTCGGCTTGCAGTATCGGTCACGATCGGCTTCACCGCATTGCTCGGCACCGGATTTCAATCGGCGCGCGCGCAGACCGCTTCCGCGGTCTCTACGGCCGCTCAGTCGGGGGACACCAAATGGGTGGTGGACATGGTCCATTCGCAGGTGGATTTTGGAGTCCGCCATCTGATCGGCCGAGTGCGGGGCACCTTCACCAAGTGGTACGCCCTCGTTACCACGACAGGCGATGACTGGAAGCTCGGCACCGTAGACGTCACGATCGAGACCGCGAGTTTGAACACCGGCAACGCCATCCGGGACGCCGATCTCCGTTCGGATCGATTCTTTGCGGTCGCGCGGTATCCCAAGATGACGTTCCAGGGCACCGGGGTTGCGGCGACCGACAGCACGGTGGACGTCAAGGGCACCCTCACCCTCAAGGGCCGGTCGAAGCCGGTGGTCCTCTCGGGACGGTACCGGGGCATAGCGCAGGATCGGGAAGGGCATCAGCGGATTGCCTTCCAGGCCATGGGAATGGTCGATCGGCGTGACTTCGGCATGAATTGGAATGAGAGCGTCGGCGGGACCGAGCTGATCGGAAATGACGTGGAGATCACGATCGGCGTCGAAGCGGTACGGGTCGACTCGGTGAACCACCGCTGATGGCGCGTTCCGGTCTTGTGTCCGAGACCCATCCGGCCATATCGTAGAGAGCCATGCCCCTGCGCTCCGGTATCTACATCGTCCCAACCCACCGGTGGTACATCGAGCGGACCGTCTGGCTCATTGCCGGCCTCGTTCTCCTCGGCGCAACCGGGCTCGCAGCGCTGATTGACCCGCGGTGGGTCCTGCTGATCATCGCCGTCGGACTCGCCTCCGTAGTAGTGGCGCTGACCGGTTTCTGCGTCGTCGGCAACCTGCTCTACCAGCTGGGTTTCACCCCCATGCTGGGCCGGCCGGGGCCAGCGCGGCGGAACCTGTACTTCATGCAGACCGATCGCTGGTACCTGGAGCGGCGCATCTACCTGGCCGTAGGCATCAACATTTCGGCCGCTTCGGTGTTGTCGCTGACGCACAGCACCTGGTGGCTCTTGTTCACGGGCTTCGTGGGAACGGCCATGGTCTGGTTTGCCGCCACCGGATTCTGCATCATGGCCAACAGTCTGTACTGGCTTGGAGCCGAGCCCCGTTTGGCTCCGGAATCCAGAGACCGGGTCCTAGCCACCGCGGCAGTCGGCCGCCCGATCACTCCAAGCTGACCTCGCGTCAGCCTTCCGGGCCACATCATGACCAGCGCTCCTGCCCAGCTCTGCAGCGCTTGCGGAGCTCCCGTGGAAGGCAAGTTCTGCTCCAACTGTGGAGCATCTCGTGAGGGCGCCTCCTGCAGCGGCTGTGGCAAGCCGATTCCGCCCACCGCGCGGTTCTGTTCGTCCTGCGGAGCACCGGCAAGAGCCGGCCTGGCCGCGGCGCGGGACCGCACGCCCTGGGTGATCGCGGCTGTCGCCTTGGCTGGGCTGCTGGCCGTGCTCCTCGTCATGGTTGTGCGCCAATCGCCTGCCTCACGAGCCCCGACAGAGGTTGCCGCCGTGCAGCCACCCCAGGGCGCCGCGACACCCCCCGACATCAGCAACCTGAGTCCGCGGGAGCGCTTCAACCGACTTTACAACCGGGTGATGCAGGCCGCGCAGGCGGGCGACGAGGGAACGGTGACGCGGTTCACGCCCATGGCACTCATGGCCTATGCTCAACTGGACACCGTCGACGCGGACGCGAGATACCACGCGGCTCTACTCAAGGTCCATACCGGGGAAGCGGATGCGTCCCGCGCGTTGGCGGACACCATCCTGGCGGAGGCGCCGGGACACCTTTTCGGTTACGTTATCCGAGGGACAGTCGCCCGGTTTCGCAAGGACGACAAGGAGCTCCGCCAGGCGTACGCGGGGTTCCTGAAGCGCTATGAGGCCGAAATGAAGCTCGATCGCCCCGAATACGGGGAGCATCGGACATCATTGGACGAATTCCGCAAAGCGGCACTAGCGGCTCCTGGTGGGAGCGGCTCTTGATCCCTGGACCAATGTGGAAGAAGTTTGAGACATCGCACTTCACGCCGTAGCGTCGGAGCCATGCATGAAAGCTGGGCATAAGTTCCTGTTGGGAGCGGCGGTAATCGTCGGCAGCGTCGGATTCCTGATCGCCGAAGGCGTCAAGGAGACCGGCGTCTACTTTCTCACCCCCGCCGAGCTGTCGGCCAAGAGTTCGGCCGATCCCACATTTGCCGAGAACGTCGGGTTCAAGGTAGGCGCCAAGGTTGTCCCCGGATCGGTGCGGCGGGATCCGAATGCCCGGACCATCGATTTCCAGGTGTCCGACGGGATCAAGACCTATCCGGTGACCTACCACGGTCTGGTGCCCGACACCTTCACCGATGCCAATGACATCGAGGTGGTGGTGGAAGGGCGCCTGGGCCGTGATGGCATCATTCGCGCGACTGACGTGCTCGCCAAGTGCGGCTCTCGCTACGAGGCCGTCCCGAAAGCCTGACACCGCATGACACTCCTGGGTCAATTTGCCCTCTGGGCCGCGTTCCTCCTCGGCCTGTGGTGCGTCACCATCGCGTTCTCCGGACGCTGGCGCCGCCGTCCCGAGCTATCGCAGTCGGTCATCCGCTCGGTCTACGCCGTGTGCGGCTGCCTTCTCGTCGCATCTGTTGCCCTGTGGAAAGGGCTGATCAGCCACGATTTCAACATCGAGTACGTGGCGGCGTACACCAGCCGGAATCTGCCCTCGTATTACATCTTTACCGCCTTCTGGGCCGGTCAAAAGGGATCGCTGCTCTTCTGGGCCGTAGTCCTCTCGATCTTCGCCGCCGCCGCGCAGCTACTGACGTCTCGCCGTTACGCGTATCTCATGCCCTACGTGGCAGGAGTGACTTCGGCGGTCGTGGTGTTCTTCGTCGGTGTGATGCTGTTTGCGGCGGATCCCTTCGAGCGGCTCGGCTTTACTCCGGAGGACGGGCGGGGACTCAACCCCCAGCTTCAGAATGTGGGCATGGTGATTCACCCGCCCATGCTGTACCTCGGGTACATCAGCATCACTATCCCGTTCGCCTTCGCCGTGGCCGCGCTCCTCTCCCGGCGGCTGGACACGGGCTGGATCCATGCCATCCGCAAGTGGACCCTGGTGTCCTGGCTGTTCCTCTCCATCGGGATAACGCTGGGCATGTGGTGGGCGTACGTGGAGCTGGGCTGGGGAGGCTACTGGGCGTGGGACCCGGTGGAGAATGCGAGTTTCCTCCCCTGGCTTACCATGACGGCGTTCCTTCACTCCGTCATGATTCAGGAAAAGCGGGGGATGCTGAAGCGCTGGAATCTCGGGCTCATCATCGGAACCTTTCTGCTCAGCATCTTCGGCACCTTCATCACCCGTTCGGGCGTGATCGCAAGTGTGCACAGCTTCACCCAGTCCAACGTCGGCTACTTTTTCCTGGCTTTTCTGGTGGTCGGCGCCATCCTGTCCTTTACGCTCCTGTACACCCGGTGGTCGCTGCTCGAGGCTGAAGTGCAGCTCGAGTCGATGGTGAGCCGGGAAGCAGCCTTCCTGTTCAATAATCTCCTGTTCGTGGGTATTGCCTTCTCGGTGCTGTGGGGAACGCTCTTCCCTATACTCTCCGAGCTGGTCAAGGGCACCAAGATCACGGTCGGTCCGCCGTTCTTCAATCGGGTCAATGTGCCGCTCGGACTGCTCCTGCTGGCCCTCACCGGGGTGGGGCCGCTCATTGCCTGGCGGAAGGCTTCCACCGCCAACCTGAAACGGCAGTTTATTGTCCCGGCGGCCTCCGGTGTGCTGACGCTCGTTGCGCTCCTGGCTCTGGGGATCCGTGACCTCTACGCGATAATGGCGCTCGCGCTGGCCGGGTTCGTGGCCGGCACGATCATGCAGGAGTTCTATCGCGGCGTGCGGGCCCGCCGGCGGATGCACGGAGAGTCCACCCCGGTTGCCTTGGTCCACTTGATAGGACGCAATCGCCGGCGGTACGGCGGATACATCGTGCACGCCGGCATACTCATCTACTTTGTCGCCTTCGCCGGGATGGCCTTCAAGCGGGAGCGTGAAGCCACGCTGAAGCCGGGCCAATCCGTGGAGCTGAGCAGCCCATTCGGGCACACCTATCGCTTTACCCACGTGGGGATCTCCCAGTACGAGGCGCTCAACCGCATCGTGTCTGCCGCCACGGTCGAAGTCGCCAAGAACGGCCGGCGAGCCGGTCTGATGAGCAGCGAGAAGCGGCAGCACGTGGACAGCTTCAAGCGTCCCACCTTCGAGCCATCCACCGAGGTAGCCATTCGCAGCAACCTGCAGGAGGACGTCTACATCGTGTTCGCCGGTGCGGTGAACGGCACCGAAGAAGCGGTGTATCGCTTCAACGTCAATCCGCTGGTGTGGTGGGTGTGGTTCGGGGGACTGGTGCTCGCCCTCGGAGGCTTGATCACGATGTGGCCCGGCGGCGGGCCGCTGGCTGTGAGCACTCGCCGGGTCCAGGCAGGCTATGAAGCTGCCTTGGTAGGGGCCGCCAAGGAGTGAACGACATTCTCTCGCGCCGCGGCTTTCTACGATCATCCGCGCTGAGCCTGATTCCACTCCAGGCGTTCGATGTCGTGCAGAGCCTGGCCCGAGGGCAGCAAGGAGACTCGCTTGCCGGCCGCGGAGCCACCGGTACCCTGCGCGACCCGTCGGTTATTGGGCGGCCTCGCCGGCCCACCGACCCCAAAGAGAACGATAGAGAAATTCAGGCGATCGAGCAGCAGCTGGCCTGCAACTGCGGATGCACCCTCGATGTATTCACCTGCCGCACAACCGACTTCACCTGCACCTACTCGCCGGAGCTGCATCGTGAAGTGCTCGCATTGCGGGACGATGGCAAGACCGCACGCGAGATTCTGGACACCTTCGTGGCCAAGTACGGAGAGAAGGCCTTGATGGCGCCCAAGCCCCAGGGCTTCAATCTCTGGGGTTATCTCCTGCCGGGCGTAGCGGTAGGGGGGGCGGCGGTTATTCTGGCTGCCGTCCTGAGGCGCCGGGAAGCTGCCACCACGAACGCCACCGCGGAGTCCTCGCCACCGCAAGTTGCCGCCAGTCCTGAGGAGCTGGAGCGGCTACGCCATGCGCTGGAGGAGGTGAAGGACTGATGACAGGAGAGGCCATTGCTGCCGCGTTGGTCGGCTTGGCCGCCCTGTGGTTGGTGCTCCAGCCGCTCTTTGCGGCCGGGCGGCCTCTACCACCATCCGAGCCACTGGACCCGGAGGAAACTCCCCGAGGCGTCGCCCTGACGGCACTGAAGGAGATCGATTTCGACCGCGAGACCGGCAAACTTTCAGAGACGGACTACCAATTTCTCAAGGCGAAGTACACCGCGATCGCCCTGGAGGCGCTCCGGCACGAACCGCATGACAGCGGCGGGGATCGGCTCGAGGTGATGATTGCCGCCCGGGTGCGAGCGGTTCGTGCTCCCGGCAGTGAAGCTGGACCGCGCTGCGGAACCTGCGGCCCCCGTCCCGAGCCCGACGCCGTGTTCTGTTCCAGCTGTGGCCGGAAGCTGGCGGGGGCAGTGGTAACCGAACCAGGCTTGATTCGCGGCGGCACGCCGGATACTATCCCGTCCCGATCCGCAGTTATCTGAAATTCCATCTTAAGCTGCAGGCCGACCCATGCGGCTACAGCTTCTATCCTCCGAATGTGCGGATAAGGCATGACGATCGACTCGCGTCGTGCCGTCGAGATGCGCTTGCGAGCGGCCGTCGAGTCCTCGCCCAGCGGTCTCTTGATGGTCGATGGCGCGGGCAGAATCGTGCTGGTAAACCGCGAGATCGAACGACTCTTCGGCTATTCCCGCGAAGAGCTGCTGGGCAGACCAGTAGACATGCTGGTGCCCGAGCGCTTCCGGCGCCATCACCCCGCCTATCGCAGTGGCTTCTTCGCCCACCCCAGTGTCCGAGCCATGGGTGCCGGCCGCGACCTGTACGGACTCCACAGAGATGGCTCCGAGGTGCCGGTCGAGATCGGGCTCACTCCCGTCGCCACCGAGGAAGGGCTCTTCGTCCTGAGCGCGATTGTAGACATCAGCGCCCGCAAGCGGGCCGAGGTGCGCTTCCGGGCCGCCGTCGAGTCGTCGCCCAATGGGATGGTCATGGTGGACACCGCGGGCAAGATCGTGTTGGTAAACCGTGAGGTCGAGCGGATGTTCGGGTACAATCGCGACGAGCTCATGGGCAAGTCGATCGAGATGCTAGTGCCCGAGCGCTTCCGGGGCAACCATCCGCTGTTCCGTGACGGGTTCTTTCGCAACCCGCAGACCCGCTCGATGGGCGCCGGGCGCGACCTCTTCGGTCTCAGACAGGACGGCTCCGAGCTTCCGGTCGAGATCGGACTCAACCCGATCGAGACTGACGAAGGCGTCTTCGTCCTCAGCTCCATCGTGGACATCAGCGCCCGAAAGCAGGCCGAGGAGCAACGCGAGCAACTCGAGCAGCAGCTACGGCAGGCGCAAAAGATGGAAGCCGTCGGCACGCTGGCCGGTGGAATCGCCCATGACTTCAACAACATTCTTGGCGCCATCATCGGCTATGCCGAGTTTCTGCGGGAGGACCTGGTGGCGGAGCAAGCCAGAGCGGATCTCAACGAGCTGCTCAAGGCTGCGGACCGTGGCAAAGAGCTGATTGAGCGGATTCTCTCCTTCAGCCGACGGCAGGAGCGGGTACTTCGGCCGTTGAACCTCGGTGAGGTGGTCCAGGAAGTCGCCAAGCTGTTGAAGGCGACACTTCCGGTCCCGATACAGATCAGCGTGGCCGTCCATCCTGAAGCCCCCCGGGTCATGGCCGATGCCACCTCGGTACACCAAGTGCTCATGAATCTGGCCACCAATGCGGCACACGCAATGCCGAGCGGCGGCCGGCTGGATATCAGTGTCGAGCCGTTTTATGTGCGTGACAGCATGGCGCGGGATCGTCCCGGACTTGTGGAGGGGCCCTATGCGCTACTCACTGCCACGGACACCGGACATGGAATGGAATGGGCGGTTCGGGAACGGGTCTTCGAGCCGTTTTTCACGACCAAGCCACTCGGCAGCGGCACCGGCCTCGGCCTGACCGTGGTTCATGGGATCATGCAGGATCACGGTGGGGCGGTCGATCTCGAGAGCGAGCCGGGTCAGGGGACCCGCGTCAAATGCCTCTTCCCGGCGCTTGCGTCCGAAGCCGCCGATTCGATGACCCTCACTCAAGGCACGCCGCGAGGCCATGGCGAGCGAGTCCTGTTGGTCGAGGACGAAGAAAGTCTGGCCCGGGTGGGGGAGCGGCGCCTCGATGGATTGGGATATCGGGTGACCGTGAAGACCGACAGCAAGGAGGCGCTCGAGGCCTTTCGCGGCAACCCCGAACAGTTCGATATCGTAGTCACCGATTACTCGATGCCCCACATGATGGGACTCGACCTGGCCCACGCTCTGCGCGCCATCCGAGCCGATATACCCATCCTCATGATTACCGGTCTGATGGAGGAACTTCCTACCGACGTGATGGCAGCGGCAGGCGTCCGGCGAACCCTCAAGAAGCCGGCGACCGCGCACGAGCTTGCTGTGGCCATTCACGAGGTACTTTCCGCGAATTGAAGACGACCGCCCAGACCGGCCGGTGATCGCTTGCTCCAAGGACCTTCTGCACCGCACCTGCCCGGGACGCCTGAAGGGAGCCGCCCGGGCGCATGAAGATGTGGTCCCAGGAGAAAAAGGCGATACTTGGCCCGACTCGAGCGGTCAGCCAGCGATAGCCGTGCCGCACCAGGAAGGGGCCGATCCCCTCGCTGTTGAAATCTCCCGCGATGACTACCGGTCCTGAAAAGTCGGCCGCGTCCTTCAATATCGTGAGGACCTGATCCTCACGCTTCTCCTCGGAAATCTTGACCTGGGTCTCCAGGTGCACCGCATAGGCGAGGACCGGCTCGCCGCGCAACTCCAGGATAGCTGCGGTGGCGGTGCGTCGCTGGCGCCGGATCTTGCCCTCGTGAGGCAAGATCAACTTCCAGGTCTTCGTCATTGGCCAGCGGGAGAGCAGGGCGGGACCGAAGTACCGATTGTCGGTAGGGTGAATCGAGCCCGGATAGTAGACATAGTTAAGCTGAAGCGCACGCGCGATACGCTCGACCCCGACCTCATCCACCTCCTGCAGCGCGATGATGTCGGCTCCGGCCAGGCTGTCGCTGCTCAGTACCTCGATGGCACGATCGATGCGCCGGCCGAGCTTGATGTTGAAGGTCACGATGCGAAGCTGTGCACTCCGGTTGGACTCCATACTGGATGGCGCATAGGAGCCTGAGAAGCTCGGCGTGGCGGGGTGAAGCAGGTTGGTCGTGGGTACACACCCGGCCGAAAGCAGGGCGGCCCAGGTGGCCAGTCTCCAGTGTGCTGTCATCATCGGCTGCGTTGTCTCAGGATATCTTCATCGTTCGTCATGACTATCTTTGCTCCCCGGATGAGAACCATCTGTGCCAGCTAAGGTTCCCGACCTAGGCTCCCCCGGTCCAACCCAGCAAGGTACTCGGTACCGGCCCCCGGGGTTACCTCACCTAAGGAAGATCCATGAGCATCGACTCGCTGCTGGCCATTGCAGCGTTCGGCATCGGCATCGTCGTGGGCCTCACCGGAATGGGCGGTGGGGCACTGATGACCCCAGTGCTGGTGCTGTTCTTCAACGTGCCGCCGCTCACCGCCGTGTCCTCCGACCTGGTGGCGAGCGCGGTTATGAAACCGGTCGGCTCGGTGGTTCATCTGCGGCGCGGCACCGTGCATCTGGGCTTGGTGAAGTGGCTCTGCCTCGGCTCGATCCCGGGGGCGTTCAGCGGAGTGCTCATCGCACGAGCCTTGGGACGGGGAGAAGAGGTGCAGGAGGTCATTCGCCTGGCCCTGGGTCTGGCCCTGTTGCTGGCCGCGGCGGGGCTGATCGTGCGGGCCTATATCCGGCTGCTGGAGCATGCCCGGGTTCGGGACGGACGGGCGGCGCCGCTCCCCCAAGGTCCGCCCCGGCTCGGCCTGCGGCCGCTCTCCACCGTGGCAGTGGGCGTTCTGGGTGGTCTGGTGGTCGGCCTCACCTCGGTCGGGTCCGGATCGCTGATCATCATTGCCCTGATGGCCCTCTATCCGGCGCTCACCGCCAACGAGCTGGTCGGCACCGACCTGGTTCAGGCCGTTCCTCTAGTTGCGTCCGCCGCGCTGGGACATATCCTGTTCGGCGATTTTCAGATCGATCTCACCACGTCGCTGCTGCTCGGATCCATTCCGGGAGTGTGGCTGGGCGCCCATCTCTCTGCCCGCGCTCCCGGTGGGTTGGTGCGACGGGCCCTGGCCTTCGTGTTGCTGGCCTCTGCTCTTAAGCTCCTCAATTTTTCCAACCAAGCGACCGCCATCATCCTGGCTCTCGTACTGGTGTTCGCGCCGATTCTCTGGATGATGGTGCGCCGTCATCACGGCTTTCCCGCCCTGGTCCAAAGAGCCCGCCGCAAGACACCCCACCCCACTTGACTCCGGCTTGAGGCCTGCCGGGTAGAGTAATCCCCGGATGCAGGCACTAACCGGGAGTGGCCATGGTGGCGACATATAATGGATGGGAAGACATGCCGGAGGAGGAGCGCGAGGCGCTGGAGCAATGGGAGGCGCAGGACCGGGTTCGATGGCCGTCCCGTGATGTGGTCCGTCGCTCAGGAGTGAGGTACAGGCGCAGGAGCGGGAGGTGGAGTTCAGTCAGCCGCTAGTCTGGACATCGGATTGCCCCCAACGTTTTCTTCCGCCAGTACCTCTCGCTGCGATCCGAAGTGCCCACTCACCAGAGGAATCCCATGCGACGAATCCTTCGCGAGAATGGACTGTCCATCGTGCTGGTCTCTTTGTTCCTGATCTTCTGGGTGGGGCAGAGCGTCGTGGGACATCTGGAGCATAACAACGAGCAGCGTGAGCATGGACAGCAGCAGGTGCCCTTTGCAACCTATCTTCGAAGCGCCCATTTCTGGGAGGCTACCGCCGAGAACTGGGAAAGCGAGTTCTTCCAGATGTTCGGCTACGTGATTCTCACCGCGATGCTCTACCAGAAGGGCTCGGCCGAGTCGAAGAAGCTAGATGAGCCCGAGCCGGTCGATAAGGAGCCCGGAGCCAGCCACCGGAAGAAGGATGTTCCCTGGCCGGTCCGCCGGGGTGGAATCGCACTCAGGATCTACCAGCACTCGCTCTCTCTGGCGTTCCTCCTGCTCTTCCTCATCTCCATCACGGTGCACGCAGTGGCTGGTGCAGCGGAGTACAGCCAGGAACAATCGGCCCATGGACAGTTCTCACCGGTATCGGTCCTGCAATACGCGGGGACTTCCCGTTTCTGGTTCGAGTCCCTGCAGAACTGGCAGAGCGAGTTCCTGGCGATTGCCAGCATGGTTGTGCTGTCCATCTTTCTCCGGCAACGAGGGTCGCCGGAGTCAAAGCCGGTGGACAGTCCGCATCACGAAACAGGAGGTGAGTAAAACGCCTCATATTCAGTGCTGAAGCTCTGGCGCCGCTGCCGAGTCCGCAGCGAACTCGAAATTTGTTTGCCTGCTCCCGAACGGAGGCTTACATGAGAAGCAAGGCCAGCTTTCGCGGACACCCCATCCATCCAGCACTCATTCCTTTTCCTTTCGCATTTCTGTATGGCGCATTCCTCTTCGACCTTGCAGGGCGAGTGGCTGAGCGGCCAAGCTGGTGGACTACTGGAGCGTACCTCGGTCTTGTTGGCATTGTTGCGGCCCTGATAGCTGCAGTTCCGGGGTTTATCGACTACTTCAACACAGTGCCCCCCAAGAGCTCCGGAAAAAAGCGAGCCACCAAGCACATGCTGGTCAATCTTGGCGCCGTGTTCTTGTTTGCCGTGGCCTGGGCTATTCGAGGTAACGCCGAAGTGGTACCTGACTCTACGGTCTTGGTACTCGAGGGGATCGGCATAGTCCTCGTGACGGCCGGAGGCTGGATGGGCGGCGTGCTGGTCAACCGCAATCAGATCGGCGTCGATCACCGCTACGCCCGGGCAGGCAAGTGGAATGAGCTGAGGATTCGGCCGCAGACCGGTCAGCCCACCGTAGTAGCTCGGTCAGACGAGCTCCAGGTAGACCAGATGAAGCTGATTCACATCGATGGACAGCGCATCGTGCTCGCCCGAACCGAAGGTGGGTATGTCGCGTTCGAGGACCGGTGCACCCATCGGGGAGGCTCTCTCGCCGGCGGGGTCATGATAGGTGGCGTGGTGCAGTGTCCCTGGCACGGCTCGCAGTTCGAGTGCCGGACCGGCGGCGTGAAAGCTGGTCCGGCGGAAACGCCGGTGCGAACCTATCCCGTAAGCGAGGAGTCCGGGCAAGTCAAACTTCGACTTCCTACGGGGTAGAGACTCGCGGTTACGGCTGGTGAGGCTGTCCTTCGGTTATAGCCGACCGCTCGCCTCTCAACTGGTCTATCAGCTCATCGACGCGCCGACGCAGGCCCTCCAACTCGCGGAGGGCATTCTGCGCGGCCTGACTGAACTGGACACTATGCAGTGCGAACCCGCGCCGCCGGGCTTCGGCCCTCAGCTCCTCGTCCGATACGTTTTGGAGGTCCATCCCTGGATCACTGCTCTGGATGATGTTCGGGATCGCCCGAGGTATCGGTGGCGTTATTCCTCCGGTTCATCCTGTGCCCCCGCATCATTGGGCCATGTGTTTGCATCATCTGGCGCATGTGCGCCTGCATACCCCTGCGCTGCGCCACCAGCTCGTTGATGACCTGAGCCATCGCCGAAACCTTGGCGTTGCCGGTGGCCTGATTCATTCGACGGACGAGACTGTCCAGTCGGACATTTGCGGAATCCATCATCCGCATGTGCTGCTCCATCTTGTTCATCATCATGGCGTGAGCCGTGCTGTCTCCCGGTGCGCGCTGTCCTGGCTGCTGAGCGGCCAGGCCTTGAGCGCTGATGAGCAACGTAACCAATGCTGCACCCAGTGCTCCGGTATTCATGATCAGCCATCCTTTCACGGTACGTATAGCCGAAATGTCATCTAGTGATTGACTCGGTCCCAGACGATCCCTGCGAGGCCCTCCAGCAACATCCAGCAGATCCAGTATGCCCACTCAACCCAGAAGCCATAACGATACTCGAGCTCGCGACGAGCCGGTGCTTGTCGTAGATACCCGGCGCATGACAGTCCAAGCCGACCAAAAGCAATGCCAGCTCAGCCCTCCCACGCTGTTCCGAACATTGCGCTATCATCTTCATCCCAACGTGCACCTACTTGCCCCAGTTTGGAGGGGGCAGTTCACCGCGCCGAACTAGCGTTTCCAGTGCGTGAAACCCGACTTCATTCAGCTTAGGGCCGGCCATGAACTCCATCATGCTGAGCACCGTGGAGGGCGGGAGCGCTGCTTTGTACGGCCTGGTGTCAATGAGAGAGCAGAACACATCGGCCACCCGCAGTAGCTGAGCCTCCACTGGGATCTCCGAATTGCGGAGCCCACGAGGGTAGCCCGATCCGTCGGGACATTCGTGGTGCGACAGCACGACTTCCGCCACCTTGGCGGCGCCGCGCAACGGCTGGAGAATCGTCGCGGCGGTCTCGGGGTGACGTTGGACCGAGGTCCGCTCCGCGACGGAGAGCTCACCGGGCTTGAGCAGAATGTCGTCGGGTACGCCGAGCTTTCCAATGTCGTGCACGAGGCCTGCGAGCCGCAGGATCTCGAGCTGCTCGGCACCCATATGCAGCTCGGCGCCCAAGGCCGCTGCTACCTGGGCCACCCGCTCTCCATGGGAGCGGGTGTAGGGATCGTGGGAGCCAAGCGCCGCCGCGAGACTGGCCATCGCCTCCAGCACGTTGCGCCGTTCCGTATCCCGCTCCCGGGCGAGCGCCCGCGCCCGTTCGGCCTTTTGCAGGTCGACCATGACGCCGCCGACAACGCCGACGACCCAGAATATCGCGACGAACGACCACCATTGGGGCAGTTCGACTGCTTGCCCCAGCCAGGCCAGGCGCACATGGATGCTGAACGCAGCGGTGACCAGCACGCTGGAAAGCACCCCGCCACGCAGGCCGGCCCAGAGCGCGGAGGCCACCACCGGCGTCAGATAAAGGGCAACGAGACTGATGTGGACGACATGGGCCAGATGAGTACCCCTCGAGAGAACAACGTGGCCCAACCCAAGTCCCACCATCACTGCGCCGAGCCACGCGAGCTGTTCCCATCTCAGGTTGAGCGGCAATGTTCCGGCGGTCACGACCCCTGCCTTCCACCCCACTGCCGATCCTGACGAGGGGCAGACCGGGTGTGGAGGTCCACCCGCGCAAATCTGTCGGAACGGTTTGCCGGTCTGGAATGTTAGGACGGAGTGTTTCGGTGGCGCGTTGCGCACAAATACGGGTCTCAGGGTGCCGTTGACCATTCACCCAGCAGTCGTGAGTCAGCAATGGCTCGAGCCTGTTCTCGGGCCTCGCGTTCCCTCCACAGGGAGTAAATCGCCGGAATTACCAGCAGCGTTAACACGGTGCTGCTCAGCATCCCGCCGATCATGGGAGCCGCGATCCGCTTCATCACACTGGCTCCGGCGCCTCCTCCCCACAGGATCGGAAGTAAACCGGCGATGATCGCGGTCACGGTCATCATCAAAGGCCGAACCCGCTCCGCCCCACCCTCCATGACTGCTTCATAGAGATCCCGAAGCGACAGCGGGCCCGCGGCGCGCCGCGCCTTCCAGGCATGGTCCAGATAGATCAGCATCACGACCCCGGTCTCCGCCGCCACCCCGGCCAGCGCAATGAAGCCGATCGCCACCGCCACCGACCAGTTATAACCCAGCAGCCAGATCAACCAGATGCCGCCGACCAGGGCGAAGGGCAGGGAAAGCATCACGATGAGCGACTCGGTCACGCTCCTGAAGTTCAGGTAGAGCAGCAGGAAGACGATGGCCAGCGTGGCGGGGATGACCAGCCGGAGCTTGGCAGCAGCGCGCTGCATGTACTCGTACTGCCCGCTCCACACGATGGAATAGCCCGGCGGCAGGGTAATCTGCTCCCGAACCACCTGCTGCGCGTCGGCCACGTAGCCGCCGATGTCCCGGCCGATGACGTCGACGTATACCCAGGCCGTGGGCACGGCATCCTCGGTGCGGACCACCATGGGGCCGGCCACTTGGCGGATCCTGGCAACCTGCCCTAGCGGTACGTACGCTCCGCGGGACAGGGCGGCTGGCGCGGCGCCAGCGGACCCCATGCCGGCCATTGGTTCCGCGCCGCCGGTTGCTCCGGTCCCGTGGGCGACCCCCACCAGAACCGAGGCGAGCCGCTCGGGCGTGTCGCGCAGCTCCTGGGGGTAGCGGACCCGCACGCCGTAGCGCTCCCGCCCCTCCACCGTCTGCGTGATGGTCATCCCGCCCACCGCGCTGGCGATCACCGCCTGGATGTCGCCGACGTTGAGGCCGTGGCGGGCGGCCGCGGCGCGGTCGATCTCGATGTCCAGGTAGTACCCCGATACGGCCCGTTCGGCGAACGCGCTTCGGGTCCCCGGCACACCCTGCACTGCCCGTTCGATTTCCTTCCCCACCCGCTCGAGCTCGGCCAGGTCGGGGCCGAAGATCTTGATCCCCACCGGCGTCCTGATGCCCGTAGCCAGCATGTCGATGCGGCCCTTGATCGGCATGGTCCAGGCGTTGGTGACCCCCGGAAGGCGCACGGCCGAGTCCATGGCGGTCACCAGCCGGTCGAACGTCATGCCGGGGCGCCATGCGGACTCGGGTTTTAAAGCAATCGTGGTCTCGAACATGTCGAGCCCGGCGGGATCGGTGGCCGTCGTGGCCCTCCCGGCCTTCCCCCAGGCGTGCTCCACTTCCGGAAAAGTCTTGAGGAGGCTGTCCTGAATCCGGAGAATTTCCCGGGCCCGAGCCACGCTCACTCCGGGCAGAGTCGTGGGCATATAAAGGATGGTGCCCTCGTTGAGCGGCGGCATGAACTCACTCCCGATCCGCTGCCAAGGGATCCAGGTCAATACCAGCACGACCAGGCCCGCCCCGATCACTCCCCAACGGTGCCGGAGCACCGCCGTCAGGGTCGGACGGTAGGCTCGGATCAGCGCCCGGTTGATGGGATTGGCATGCTCCCGGAGCAGACGGCCCCGGATGAATATCCCCATGGCCACCGGGACCAGCGTGAGGGCGAGGAGGCTCGCGGCGGCCATCGCGAATGTCTTGGTGTACGCCAGCGGCTGGAACAGCCGGCCCTCCTGCCCCTCGAGGGCAAAGACCGGCACGAACGAGACGGTAATGATCAGGAGCGAGAAGAAGAGCGCCGGACCAACCTCCTGGGCCGATTCCACCACTACCCGCGAGCGCTCGGCCGCGCTGAGCACACCAGTGTCAAGACGGCGGTCGCTGGCCCGACCCGATGCCCGGTTCTTGGCATCCACGGCACGCTCCAGGCGCTTGTGCATGTTCTCGATCATGACGATGGCGCCATCGATCATCGCGCCGATCGCGATGGCGATGCCCCCGAGCGACATGATGTCTGCACTCACGCCTAGCCACCGCATCGCGATGAACGCCATCAGGATCCCGACCGGCAACGTGATAATTGCCACCAGCGCGGAGCGGGCATGCAGGAGGAACGCGATGCACACGAGTGCCACGATGATGCTCTCCTCGAGGAGCGTTCCCCGCAGGGTCTCGATCGCCCGCTCGATGAGGTCGCTCCGATCGTACACCGGCCGGACCACCACGCCTGCCGGCAAGCCGCCCTGCACCTGAACCAGCTTTTCCTTGACCCGTTGGATGGTCGCCAGCGCGTTCTCGCCGAAGCGCATCACCACAATGCCACCGACGGCGTCCCCTCGGCCATCCAGGTCGGCGATGCCGCGCCGGACTGCCGGGCCCACGCTCACGCGGCCCAGCTCGGCCACCCGGATCGGGGTACCGGCCGAGGTTGCCCCGACCACTACGTTCTCGATGTCGGCCACGGACTTGAGATAGCCGAGGCCGCGGACCATGTACTCTCGTTCCGCCAGCTCCATCACCATGGCCCCGACATCGGCATTGGCATTCTGAATCGCGCCGATGACGCGAGTTAACGGAATGCCGTAGCCCTGGAGCTTCGCCGGATCGATATCGATCTGATACTGCTTCTCGAAACCACCGATGGAGGCAACCTCGGAGACGCCGGGCACTGCGGTGAGAGCATACCGGAGGTACCAGTCCTGCAGGCTGCGGAGCTCGGCCAGACTCCGCTGCCCGCTGGTATCCTCCAGCGCGTATTGAAAGACCCAGCCCAGTCCTGTGGCATCAGGTCCGAGCGAGGGCGAGACAGCCGGGGGGAGCTTTCCCTTGATCCCGCTCAGATACTCCAGCACCCGAGTTCGGGCCCAATAAAGGTCAGTGCCGTCCTCGAAGATGATGTAGACGAACGAGACCCCGAAGAACGAGTAGCCGCGAACCGTCCGCGCGCCCGGCACCTTGAGCATCTCGGCCGCGATCGGGTAAGTGACCTGATCCTCCACGATCCGCGGTGCCTGCTCGTTGAAATCCGCCTGGACGATGACCTGGACGTCGCTCAGGTCGGGCAGCGCCTCCAGGGGCGTCCGGCCCACCGCGAGGATCCCCAGCAGGGCAGCCGCGATGGTGAAGAGGCCGACCAGAAAACGGTTGTGGACCGACCATGCGATGAGGCGTCTCAGCACGGTGCTACTCCTTCCCTCGACGGCCAGCACTGGAGTCCGGCCCAGCCGCGGCGGCCCCTGCAGGTGCGTTAGCACTGGGCGCCGTCATATCCATTCCGGGCATGTTACCCATTCCACCCAGGAGAGAGCCGAGATTGGATTCCGCGTCCACCAGAAAAGTGCCGGAGGCCACGACCGTGTCGCCGATGGCCAGGCCCCGTAGGATCTCCACTCTGTTCTCGCCCGACGCCCCCAGGGTGATGAGACGAGGCGAGAACCGGCCGTCCGGAAGTCGGACAAAAACCAGATTTCGCTCGCCGGTCTCGAGCACGGCCGAGCGGGGAACACTGACAACGCTGTCCGTCGGCGCGGCGAACCGAATGGTCGCGTACATCCCGGGCTTGAGCTGGAGTCCCGGGTTCCTCAGCTCGACCCGGATCCGCGCCGTACGGGTATCGGGATTCACGGTGGGGTAGACATACGTCACCCGTCCCTCTCGACTGACGCCGGGTAGGGCAGTAAACTCGGCCTGGACCGACTGGCCGAGCCGCACGGTGGGCAAATCCCGCTCGAAGACCTCGCCTTCCAGCCAGACCCGACTCAGGTCGGCAATCTTGTAGGCCACATCCCCGGCCATGATCCGCTGACCGCCCAGCACCGACTTTTCGACCACCACCCCGGCGTATGGCGATCTGAGTGTCACGGTGCGGCGAACCTCTCCCGTTCTCTCCAGCCGTTCCACTTCCTCCTGCGGCACCCCCCAGTACTGGAGCCGCCGTCGGGCGGACTCGAGCAGATCCCGTGCGCTCCGGGTGGACTCGGGAGTCCCACCGGCTAGGTCATTCACCAGGCGTTTGGCGAGGAGCAGCTCCTGCTGCGCAGTGACGACCATGGGGGAATAGATGCTGAAGAGGGGATCCCCTGGCCGCACGGGTTGACCGGTGAAGTTCACGAACAGCTGGTCGACCCACCCATCGATGAGTGGCGAGACCGTCTTCACTCTGGTCTCGTCGTAGGTCACCTGCGCCACCGTGCGGACCGTGCGGTCGAGTGGCGCGCGAAGCACCGGCGCGAAGGTGATGCCGATCCGGGCCTGCTCGCGAGGGCCGAGGGTCACCGGCATCGCCTCCCCGGCAGTGGATGCAGCGCCATGCGCATGACCGGCCCCTCCTTCGGGCGCCCTGTTCCGTGTCGCCCAGAAGGCGACCCCGGCGGCGGCCGCGAGCGCCAAGCCAAACGCGGCCAATCGGCGGCGGCGGCTTGCGCGCGAAGCGGGCCGGCCGAAATGCTGCTCGGGCTCGTGAGATTGGGCCGTCGTTGCCGCTGGTGTTTTCACTGGGTTCCTCCCGACGCCAGGGCCGCGTCTTCGGGGTTAAACAACGGCCGGCTCAGCAGCATTTCCAGTTCCGCCAGGGCCTGACCCCGCTGCGCCTCGAGGGAAAAGAGATCCTGGCGGTACTCATTCACGGTCATCTGATCGTCCAGCAGAGTCATGAAATCCACGCCGCCGACCCGATACGCCGCAAGCGCAGCGGCCACGGTGGTGTGGGCCTGCGGCAGAATGGTTCCCTGGTAGAGCTCACCCAGCCGTCGGGCTCGCTCCGCGCTGGCGTAGAGCTCGGCCACCCGCCCGCGCGTCTCCGACTGCATCGCATCGAGGTCCGCGGCAGCCATCTGGCGCATGGCCGCCGCCTCGCGCCGCATGGCGAACTGCCGGCTCCCGGCGAAGATCGGCAGGTTAAGACCCACCATGAGACTGACCATGCGATCGGTTCCGCCGTCCATCGGCCGCTGGCCGTATTCGACGCCGACCTGGAAATCCGGCCAGATCTCACGCCTCGCCAGCCGCTCCCCTACCTCAGCCGCGCGGACCTCGGCCACGGCCGCCTGAACCATCGGCCGGTTGCGCTCGGCCTCGGCGACGAGGCTGTCGAGGGGAGGGAGCGTGTCGGGGAAGGCTGGGCGGATCGGAGATCCCACCGGGGCCGACGGATCGAGCACGAGTAGCGCATTCAGCCGCGCCGCCGCCGAGACGCGCTCACTGCGCATGCGCATGATGTCCTCGGTCATTCGGGCGATCTCGACCTGGGCCCGGAGCACGTCCGCCTGTCGCCCCTCGCCGACGCCGTACATCGTACGTGCGATGGTACCGAGATCCTGCAGGATCCGGAGAGTCTCTTCGGCCACCAGCAGTGATTGGTCCACCTGGTACAGCTCGTAGAACGCCATCGCCCCGCGGGTTCGCACGTCCCAGGACACGTCGGCGGCGCGGGCTCGCTCCGCATCGGCCCGGGCCGAGGCCACTCGACCGCCAAGGCCAAGCTTGCCAGGGAAGGGGATCATCTGCATGAGCTGCAACTGGTTCATTCCAAGTGGATCGGAGAGCCCGAACCCGGGGAGGCTCCGGTTCACGAGCCCCAACTGGAGCTGTGGATCGGGCGGGCGACGCGCTGGTGCGATGCGGGCGTGGGCGGCCCGGGCGAGTGCTCCCGCAGCAGCGATACGGGGATTGGCCGAGTCGAGTGCACGATAGACATCGCCCAGGTGAAGGGCGGGCAACCTGAGGACGCCGGACTGCGCTTGCAGTAGGCCCGGCACCGGCATCGAGGAGCACAGGGTGAGTGCCAGCGCAGCCACACAACGGAATACGTGACGAAGGAACATCTGACTGTCCGGAACTGGGACCGGGCTTCCACCCTTCCGACGAAGGGTGGAGCACGATCCGAGACGAGAGTCTGTCCGAGCCACGGCCGTCTCGAGCAGCAGGACGGCACCGTGGAGGCGGCTAGACTATCGGGGGGGGAACCGGCGGTGAGGGGCGAACCGAGTCAAGCAACACTACGGGGAAGACGGGCACGGGGTGTGCTGCCGGCGATTGCCATGGTTGCATGGGACTGTGGATCAGCATAGGCCCACCTGCCATGCAGGAAGGTGTGGGGACACACCCGGCCATACCGGAGCTACTGTGGTGGCTCTGCTGGAAAGCCACCACGGTATGATGGTGGGTGGCACCCTGGCGCGCGGGGCTGCTGCACTCGGCCGGGGCCCCAAAGGGGCCGAGCTGAATGATAAAGAGCAGCAAGACCAGCAACCTGGGCACGGTGTCCCTCACTAGAGTGCTACCGGGTCTCGAAGGCGAACGCCACGCCGGCCTGATCGCCGCTGTGCATCGGGCCCATCGGCTGGCCGCTCACGGGCTGTCCGCCCATCTGCATCCCGCGCTGCTCGGTCTCGACCATATGCCCGCCGGCGTCCATCATTCCCGATCCCAGGTGGATGGTGTAACGGGTGCCGGACTGGAGCGGCCCGCTACCCGGCTTGCAGCGCAGGGTGCTGCGATCGGTGGACCACGCGCAGCTCATCGGGACCAGTGGCCCGGCGACGTAGCCTCGGTGGAGACTCATGTATCGCTCCATGCCGTCGCCCATCGCTCCGGTGAACCGCAGCATGATCGGTCCCGCCGGATCCACGGCGGTAGCGCCGGGCCGTGGAGTGATCTCCGAAAGCGTCGTGACCGCACCAGGCGTGGTCGGGCTGCTGTCGGAACACGCGGCGATCCCGAGCATTGCGCCGGCCACGCCCAGCGTCACTCTCAGCCATCGCATTGGTGTTACCTCACGGTTCGGGCCTACCTGCAAGCCTAGTCTAGGGACACTGGCTGAAGGGCACGAGGAAACGCCCATGAAACCTTCTTCATGGACGCAATCCCCACTCGGCGCGTAGCGCCGCGCCCGGCGAGTCGAGCTAGAACTGGGCTCCCTGGGTCACCGGACGTCCTGCAGCAACGGGCTGGCGCGCGCCAGCCCGTGCAGCGAGCCGGTTGTAGATCGCTGCGGCGGATCCGAACACGATCGCAGTGCCCAGCGTCCAGATGATCAGCCCTCCGACAAAGCTGCCGAGTGTCACGGTCCGGGCTATTCCGGACGGGTTCATGTGCATGAGGTAGCCGGCAACCGCAGTAGTCTGGTCAGGGGCTACCGCCACGGCCAGGGCGCAGATGGTGAACAGCACCGCGGCAACTATTCCCGCTGCCGTTCCAAAGGCCCGCGTGTCGAGTCTCATAGGTCTCTCCTTCCCGAGTGCACATCGGCGTCAGGAGCTCCGGGACGGGTCGGGAGTGGAGCTTGCCCGGATAAGCCTGAGTGCCGGTTCCCCGGTACCTCCAATGTCGGATCCACCCCGTTAAGGGACCATGAAAGCAGACGGAAACTCTGCTTTTGATGGGCCTGGCCGGATCTTATAGCTGGTTTCACCTTGCATTCACGGTGTCGAGCCTACCTTCTGAGGGCATCGCCACAGCGTAGTGCTGGGGCATCAATCCCTGGAGGGCACAGTGGAGAGCTATACACCAGACTTCTCGCTCGAAGTTCAGGGAGTCAAGGGCTTCTGCCCGGCGGGGGAGGTCTATGCCAAGCGCAGCATTGCCGAAAAAAAGATCCCGGTCCTCTCCTGCGAGGGACCCTGCATCCGGGGAGACATTGCCAGGCTGGCGGCCAACCTGGTGGCGCAGGAGCTGCCGTCGTACGCCCGCGCATGCCATGCAGAGACCTTTTTTGTGCCGCATTCCACTATGGCGCGCTGGGTGAAGCAAGCTGAAAAGAGCGTCATGATCGATGGCTGTTTCCTGAAGTGCCATGGGCGGGCATTGAAGGGACTGGTAGGAGAAGGAACGATGATCCATATCGACGCTCTGCCGTTGTACCAGAAGTACACCGACATCTTTTCGATGGACGATGTTCCGGAAGAAGAGCGCAAGGCGGTTGCGCGGCAGGTCGCCGACAAGATCGTAGCGATGCTGAGAACCGAGCATCCTCAGGGCGCAGCGCTTCAGACCGTGTCTTTGGGCCAGTGAGGATCACAGCTTCGTTCTCCGAAGAAGTTGGGCGTTCAGCGCCACGATGACGGTGCTCGCAGACATCAGAATCGCGGCGACGGCTGGGGTAAGCAGGATGCCAAAGGAGGCGAACACACCGGCGGCGGCCGGTATGGCTACGATGTTGTAACCGGCGGCCCACCAGAGATTCTGAACCATCTTCCGGTAGCTCGCTCGGGACAGGGTCACGATCCGGGGGAGATCCCGGGGGTCGCTCCGGATCAGAACGATGTCTCCGGCCTCGACCGCCACATCGGTTCCGGCCCCGATGGCCACGCCGACATCCGCCGTGACCAGCGCCGGAGCGTCGTTCACCCCGTCACCTACCATGGCCACGCGTTTCCCTTGGCGTTGCAGCTCCTGGATTTTGGCGGCCTTCTCCTCCGGCAGAACCTGGGCGAACACGGTATCGATACCCAGCTCCCGAGCTACCGCATCGGCCACAGGCCGAGCGTCGCCGGTGAGCATGGCGACTTCGATGCCCAGCCGGTGCAGCCGGTCAACCGCTTCGCGAGACTCCGGGCGGATCGCGTCTGCCACCGCGAACGCCGCGAGTAGCCGAGCCCCCTCGATCAGATAGATCACGGCCTGGCCCTTTGCGGCTGCGCTGTCGGTAAACTCCGCCAGCTCTGCCGGCATCGTGAGATTCAGCTTCCGCAACAGGTTCGGCCCACCAACCGCTAGTCTGCGTCCGTCCACCACCGCCTCGACACCCTGTCCGGCAATCGCCTTGAAGTTGGAAACGTGGGGAAGCTTCAGCGCGTGCTCACCGGCGCTGGTCATGATCGCCCGTGCCACCGGATGCTCGGCATCCTGCTCCACCGCGGCGGCCAGGCGGAGCGCGTCCGATTCCGTCACTCCCTCGGTTGTCCGGGCTGCGATCACCCGGTGTTCACCCAGCGTGAGGGTACCGGTCTTGTCGAACACTACCACATCGAGCAACCGAGCCTCTTCCAGACCTCGTCTGTCTCGTACCAGAAGCCCACTCTGCGCCCCCAGCGTGGTCGAGATCGCGATCACCAGAGGCACCGCCAATCCCAGGGCGTGGGGGCAGGCTATGACCAGCACGCTCACCAGCCGCTCGACCGCGAAAGCGGTGTCCGCTCCCGCTCCCAGCCACGCAATGAGCGTCGCGGTGCCCGCGCCCAGCGCTACCATGGTCAACCAGAACGCCGCCCGATCGGCCAGTGCCTGGGCCCGGCTGCGAGACTGCTGGGCCTGCTCCACTAGGCGCATGATCCCGGCGAGTGTGGTTCGCTCACCGGTTCCGGTTACCTCGACTCGCAGGGATCCCGACTCATTGACGGTACCTGCGATCACGAGATCACCCGGATTCTTTGCCACCGGACGCGACTCCCCTGTAATCATGGACTCGTTTACGCTGGTGTGGCCCTCGCGCACCCGGCCATCGGCGGGGACGCGCGCACCGGGGCGGATCAGTACCAGGTCACCCTCGCGCAGCTGAGTGACCGGCACTTCTTCCGTGCGCTCACCGGCTGTCTCCGCGATCAGCCGAACGGCACTGTCCGGCAGCAGCTTCGCCAGCTCGGCCAAGGCCCCCTGCGCCTGACTGATGGAACGCATCTCGATCCAGTGGCCCAGCAGCATGATGGTGACCAGGGTCGCGAGCTCCTCCCACAGCGGCATCCCCGGATAGCCCAAGGTCACAGCGAGGCTGAAGACGAAGGCGACTGTGATGGCCAGGGCAATCAGCGTCATCATTCCGGGCAGGCGGGCTCGAAGCTCACGAACTGCACCCTGAATGAACGGGGTTCCCCCATACAGGAAGACCGCTGTGCCGAACACGGCCGGGATCCAGCGAGCGCCGGGGATCAGCGGGGGCGTGTAGTTGAACACACGCTGGAGCATGTGGCCCCAGATGAGCGTGGGAATGGTGAGTCCGAGTGAGATCCAGAACTTGTCGCGGAACATGGCGACACTGTGACCGGCGTGCTTGTCGTGCCCGCCATGGCCGGCATGCCTCGCCTCGGCTGCCGTATCGTGTCCCGGGTGGAGCATGCCCGACTGATGGGCGTGGCCTCGGTGATCGCTCCCGCGCCGACCAGGCTCCTCGAGCTCCGGGTGCTCGGGGTAGCCGGGTTCCGCGGGAGTCGTGGTGGTGTGGCTGTGGTGATTATGGTCTTTCATGATGGCGCTTAGCCGTAGGTGAGGGTTCCCGTTGCCTACCCTAATAACGGGAGAAGGTTCCCAGCATTACACCGTCAGGGCCTCGAACCCGGCCTTGACGATTGCCGACTGAATCGACTCAGGCGTGCTGAGTCTGGGATCATACGCCAGGGTGGCCCTGCCAACCTCCACCTCCCTGACCTCAACGCCCGGAAGGCGGGCCAGCGCGGTGCGTACACTGTTCACGCACCCGCCGCAGCTCATACCGGCTATTCGTAGAGACACTTCTTCCATGCGGTCCTCAGTGTTGATGCATTGTCGTGTCGGCCGGGCCCTGGTCTCCATGATTCCGATCATGCTGTTGAGCGGCAGGCCGACGAATCTCGCGCAGCAGGCCGGTGGACGGTCCACCCATCGCATCAACTCCGCCCATGTGTTCGGCCATCGCGCGCCACTCATCGAGCGACATCACCTCCTGAGTGGGATCCTGCAACTTATCCAGCTGCTCCTCGATGACCTGGCCTTTGCGATCCTGCGGTATGGTGTCGGCAGTGAGGATATCGGAGATGATGTCGTGCATCATATGCAGATTGTCGAAGATCGCCGCTGCCCGGGGATGTCTCGTGCTGAAGCGGGGCGCGACGGCCGTTGCCATAGGCATGTACCTGGGAAACCCACCCGGCGGGCTCTCCAGCATCGACCAGAAGCGCGCGACTGCCGCCTGCACTCCGGCTTTCTTGTCCGCCTCCGTTAGTGCTTCCAGGAACGGCTCGTATAGTCCGACCTGCAGCCAGTGATAGGCCCAAATCAAGCCGTTGAACTTGGGGTAGGTCTTGCGGAAGCGCTGGCTGAAATACTGCTCGTCCATGAGCACCATCGATTTCGGCTCAGCGGTAAAGGCGTACCTCCGCTTGCTCAGGTAGTAATCGGTGAGCCGCTCGATCAGCGAATCCC